>NZ_JONQ01000012.1 GCF_000711905.1 Methermicoccus shengliensis DSM 18856 | reverse complement strand
AGCGGATAGAACGGATAGTACTGGCCGGTGGCAAACAGCACGTACTCCCCACCGGTGAGGCTGTACTGGTCAACAGAGTCCCATGGGGAGGTATAGTTCACCCTGTACTGCACCCACGAGTCGCCGTTGATGTCCGTGACGTAGAGTCCATAGGCAGAGGAGGATATGTTGTACGTGAAGCCCGAGCGGTTTGCTGCCTCCACGAGCGCACCGAGGGCGGTTGGGTGGTCTATGAAGTGGGGAACACCCGAGGTGTCCACCACGGTGCAGTTCGGTGGGACGGTGATGGTGCCGTTGAAGAGTGTGGTGGTGTTGGACTCCACTCTGATGAATACCACCACACTGTGTGGCGCTGCGCCCACATTTACCGTGCAGTTGTACAGCGCCGTGTTTATTGGAGAGGGGTTGGTATCTGAAAGGATGGTCTCATCTGGCTTGAACACGATGGCACTGGAGCCTGGGGGGACAGAATCCTTCACGCGGAACCATATGGTGGCAAGGGTGCCATTTCCAGTTATGCCAGTTGTGGTTCCAGTCCTGAACTCACCATACTCAACCGTGCCGTTGGTGTTGTAGTACCTGTTGATGAGCACGGTCGAGTTGTTCCCGTCAGAGGTCAAAAAGCTGCCCTGTGTCTGATTAACCACCTCAAGCACCATGGGGTCGAACAGCACAGTGTACGACGCAGCATACACGGGCACCGTGCTGTTCACCGAGACGTTTATCATGAACACATCCCCGGGATTAGCCTCCACATAGGAGGGCACAAGAGACACGGAGGCGTCTGGTGCGTCTCCAAGTGTTAATGAGGCCGTGCCGAGCGCAACGGCCAATACGAGAATCACCAATAAGACTCGTGAAGTAATGTTCCAACTCATGTTCTACCCCTCTCCTGCTGGTGCCAAACCATGATTTTTATCGCTCAAGTAGCTTATCAATGTATCGATATATAAAGTTTCACACTGTCCCCTCTAAAGGTTTCACACTGTACCGTGTAAAGCATCGTGTAAAGCATCTCCAGCCACCCCGCCAAGCCAGCCACAGCTAGGCCACAGCAGCTCCAGAAAAGTATATGTTCAATAGCACAATGCTCTGCATAGATGCGCGTCCTGATGTGCTTGATGCTGGCCCTCGTGCTCGTTGGGGGTATGCCCCATACACTTGCCGAAGAGTATCCGCACCACGTTAACCCAGCAGAAATCGAAAAGTCGAGCACAGCCGAGCTTGCCCCCTTCCAGTATGAGGCCATCAATGGGCTGCTGCTAAGGTTCGGATTTTTGCTCGAAGACGTGAGGGGAAGAGATGTCGAGGGCATGAGGAGACACTACACGGAGTTCATGGAATTCTATCAGCAAAACAGCCTCGTGATGGGCACCCTCGACCCCCGTCTGAGAACAAGGTTATCCGAGCTTGTGCAGTTCGTTAACCTTTCCACACAGGATGCACAAAGGCTAATTGGCCACTATCAAAGGGCAGAGCAATACATTCGCGAGGGCAGAAGAGCCAAAGCGGTTGCCGAGGTGATGAGGGCGATAGATGTGCTCAACAGGCTGAATGAGAGCTCAAAGATGCTCTATGCCCCTGAATTTTACCACTATCCCAACATCGAGGTGTCCACACACGAAAAGAACATCGAGTTGCTAACCGAGCTGATAAGCCAGCTCCATGCGGAGCTGAGCACACTCGAAAATCAAGCGTTTTACCCCACCAGCATAAGCCTCTCACTCTCCCCAGAGCAGGCTGGGTTTGGGGATGTGCTGAAGGTGCACGGAAGGCTATACTACCGTCTGAATGATACGGGCATCCAGAACGAGAGCGTGAGCATGACCCTCCAAAACCACACCTACATCCTTCATACCAAGGCAGGCGGGTTCTATGAAGAGGAGCTAATCCTCACCCAGTATCTCGAAAGGGGGACGACCGATGTGCATGTGTCCTACATTCCATCGAGCGTGCCCGCCGCACCCGCACATGCACGAAAGCCACTCCACGTGCTTCCAAAGCCCACCGAGCTCACGCTGCATGTAGCTCCGATGGTATCGATGGTTAACATAAGTGGAAGGCTCACGTGTGCTGGGATTCCCTTGCGTGGGCTTGGCGTGAAGATTGTGGTGGACAGGTTCGTGTATGTTGTGAGCACAAACGAGGATGGCACCTTCAGCCTGAATGTGGACAGCTCGAAGATGGAAAGAGGCAGGCACACTGTGGATGCGAGCTTCGAGCCTGGCCCACTGGCGTTTTTACCCTCCAATGCCACTGGACAGTTTGAGCTTACGCCCAAACTCATTCCATCCACAACACCCACCTCCTCCACAACACCCACCCCGCCTCTTTACTCATTTCTGGGCATTGCTATGGTGCTGGTGAGTCTCACCCTCCTGTGGATAAAGAGAGAGCGAGTGGTGGACTTCTGGATGAGAAGAGCTCCCAGGGCTCCAGAGCCCCCAAAAAGAGAGCCCCATGAGGAGGAACCAACACAAGTGGAAGAGGTGGAAGAGGCGAGCGAGGAAGAGGGAATGAAAAGATTAGAAGAGGATATCAGAGCGATAGAGATGATGGCAGAGCAAAGCCCTGCAAAGGCCGTGAGAGAGGGATACCTCGTGGCAAGAAGGTTCATCGCAGAGAGAGCGGGCATTGAGGATGATCCCACCCTCACCCACAGGGAGTTTCTGGAGAAGCTGGACGATACCGAGCAAGATGGCCCGTTTGGGGAGCTCGCCATGCTCTATGAGCTCTGCGAGTTCAGCGGCAACCCGCCTACCCGTGAGCAGGCAAAAAGGGCGCTTGAGCTGGTAAAGAGGATAGTGGAGAGCTTATCATGAGGACGGGGCAGGTGGGGATAATAGCCCTTGTGCTCGCAGTGCTGATGCTTGGTGTGGGTGCCTTTTCCACCAACTCAGAGGACTTCAGTGCGTACAACCATGGATGGAATGGATACTCCAAGGCGCTCTCTCTGGCTAGCGCACGGCACGAGGCACACGTGATTCTCTCGCCGGGGGAAATTGAGAGCCTTGTGCCCCCCTCGACCACGCTGGTGCTGGCAAGCCCCAATGCCCTCTCTGTAGAGCACTCCAAAGCACTCTCCAGCTTCGTGGAGAATGGGGGAAGGCTGGTGGTGTGTGAGGACTATGGCAGGGGGAATGATGTGCTCTCCATAGTGGGAGCGAGCACGAGATTCACTGGAGAGCCCATATTCGACTACTCGAGCTACTGGATAAATGTCTCGCTGCCAGTGGCCGAGGTTGTGGAGGGCAACTCATCGATGCACATCGTGCTCAACTATCCCACCTCTCTTCTGGTGAAGAGTGGGGAGGTGCTCGCGTACACGGGCAGCTTTGCATTTGCAGACATAGAGCACGACTACGAGATGGCACTCTTGGAGCACAGAGGAAGGGTGCCCATCGTGGCAATCGAAGATGTGGGTAGAGGAGAGGTGGTGTGCATTGCCGACCCCTCTGTGTTCATCAACGCCATGCTCCCAATGGCGAACAACTCAGAGTTCTTTGAGGTTGTGGTGGGAAACAGGAGCATCGTTGCATTCGACCAGTGTGAGCAGCCCAACCCACCGATGGTGGTGCTCAGAAGGGCCATAATGAGTTCGCCCATGCTCCAGCTTTTGCTGCTGGTGATGTGCCTCGTGGGCACGGTGTGTGTATTCAAGAGAAATGATATATACGATGTGGCGAAGAGATATATAAAGCGGTGAGGGTGGGGTAGCATGCTGGAGGGAAATGAGCTATGCGGTGTGGAGCTCGTGCAAAACGTGGCTCGGCGCATACTTTCAGAGCTTAGAAGAGTCATCGTGGGCAAGTATGAGATAATAGAGCTCATGCTCATCAGCCTGCTCTCCGAGGGAAACATACTGATGGAGGGCGTTCCCGGCGTGGCAAAGACCACGATAGCCAAGATGTTCGCCCATGCCACTGGGTGCGAGTTTCACCGCATCCAGTTCACTCCAGACCTTCAGCCCTCTGACATCACGGGCATATATGTGTACGACCAGAAGAAACAGGAGTTCAAGTACTACGAAAGCCCTATTTTTGCCAACATCGTGCTGGCAGACGAGATCAACAGGGCTGCCCCCAAGACCCAGTCGGCGATGCTGGAGGCCATGGAGGAAAAGACCATCACAGTGGAGGGTGTGTCTCGAAGCCTTCCAAGACCCTTTATGATGATTGCCACAGAAAACCCCATCGAGCTGGAGGGAACATATTCCCTTCCAGAGGCCCAGATAGACAGGTTCACCTTCAAGCTCGCACTCGAGCTGCCAGAGGATGAGGAGGAGCTGGGGGTGCTGAGGCTCAAGAACGAGCAGCTCAGCAACGGAATGCAGGAAGGAGTGTGCAAGAGGGTGTCCCATCCAGAGGAGGTGCTGCGCTGCATAGACATCGTGAGGAGGGTGCACGTGGAGGAGAAGGTGATGCAGTACATTCGCGATATCGTGATGTGCACCCGAAACCACGAGGACGTGCTGCTCGGGGCAAGCCCACGGGGCTCGATTAACCTCCTCATCACCTCAAAAGCAAGGGCGGCAATGCTTGGAAGAAGCTACGTGATTCCAGACGACGTGAAGTATCTGGCGCCCCATGTGCTAAACCACCGCATCATCCTCACACCAGAGGCCGAGCTTGCCAAGGTAAAGGTCGAGGATGTCATCCGTGATGTTCTCAGCACGGTGAGCATCCCATGGAGCTGAGCGAGAGGGGAAGGCTAATCCTCGTGCTGTTGGTCGAGGTGGGACTTCTCTCGATAATCTCCGAGAGCGCGCTCATGGCACTCACCAGCCTGCTTGGAGCATTGGTATTGGGTGTCGAGGGAATGCACCTGTGGTTGAGGGCTCGTGGGCTCACAGTGGATGTGAGGCACACGCTCGAAAAAAACGTTCTCGTACAACACTCGAGCACCACTGTGAGGTTCGTGGTACATGGCACGGGTAGATGCACAAATGCACTCATAACATTAAGCCCCTCGGCAGGGCTAAAGCCCCAGAGCCCCCCTGTGCAGCGGGTTACCATTGGAGAGGGGAAGGACGTTGAAATCTCGTACACCCTCAGGGGGCAAAAGAGGGGGAGGTGGGCAGTGGGCACCCTCACGTGTGAACTCGATGATGCTCTCGGCTTGTTCGTATGGCGTAAGCGCTGGAGGGTGGAGGAGGCTGTGGAAGTATACGTTAAGATGGGTGGAGAACTCACACGCTCTGAGGGCATGGGTGGCATAAGGAGACGAAGAGCACGCTCTCCAACCGCTTCCTCTGGCACGAAAAGGTGGGCTCCAGGTGTGGGAGAGGTGCGAAGGTTCTCTCCTGGCGATAGCCTGAGGTGGATAGACTGGAAGCTCACCGCCAAGATACAGAGACCCATGGTAAAGCAGCCAGAGAGAATTCCCGAAGCTCAGCTCGTGCTGATGCTCGATATCTCAAAGAGCATGGAAACTGGCAGTGGGGCGGTGCTCGAGGCTGCAATCGAGGCGGCGGCCATCGTGTATGGGCTGTGTGCCGCAAGGGGCATCCCAATGGCGATGCTCACGTTCAAGGAGAGCAAGCCCACACAGCTCATCCCCACGGGTGCTGGTAAGCATCAGGAGCTGCAGATAACAAGAGAACTTTCCCACATAAACGGAGAGGCTGGAGGAAAAACGCCCGGAGGAAAAACGCCCTCTCCACTCATTACCACTGATGAGCTGTCGATGCTCAGGAAGTTCGTGCTCAGCTCTGCCCTGCACGACCCCGAAGTGGCGTGCTTTTTCGAGAGGATTCAGCCGTTTGTGGAGAGCATCATGGCATGGAAGGATGTGAGCAGCCTCGAGCTGTATCAGGCAATGACGGATATTGTGAAAAGAGGAAAGCTCCAAACAAAGGTGGTGGTGATAACGAGCCTCATGCTGGAGACCACCCCTCTCTTTGAGAGTCTGAGGCTGGCCAGATACAATGGCTTTGAGATAGTGCTGGCCGCACTCTCTCCGAAGCTTTCTGGACAGATGGAAGAGTACCAGCTCTTTAAAGAGAAGCTGAGAATTCTTGGCTGCATCCCAGACATAAGAATATTCGAAATAGAGAGCATGGGGGAGCTGGCTCAGCTATCCTCAATAGTGGATTAGGGCACATAACCATGGCGTCCACGATGTCGCTGAAGGGACATGAAAGCACATATAGTGTGGGCGCTCAGCACAATACATGCTCCACGAGAGAGTAAGGGGATGCCTGTGGGGACTGGCCGTGGGGGATGCACTCGGAGAGCCCTTCGAGGGCTTGAGTCCAGAGGAAGCAAGGAGAAGTCCATCGAGGTCCACCCCTTTAAGAACAACAGATGACACCCAGCTTGCGATTGCCACGCTCGATGCCGTGCTCGAGCTCGGCTATGTGGACAGACATACAATAGCAAGGCGGATGCTCTCGCTCTCGGTGCCCAGAATGGGTCCCACCACAAAAGCCAGCCTGCAGGAATATGCAAAAAGAGGGGGCTTTGTGCCAGAGAAGGGCAGCACCGATGGTGCAGCCATGCGGGCAGGTCCAATGGGGCTGCTCTTTGAGGAGCCAGAGAGGGTTGTCAATGCAACCGCCCTCTCCAGCCTCACCACCCATGGAGAGAGCATAGCAATCTCGGCGGCATGTGCTGTGGCATGTGCAGTGTGGGCGTGCACCGTGGATGAGAGCCCCATAAGGTGGGCACTGTGGGGGGCAAAAAGGGGAGCAGAGTATGGCAGGTGTGGCAGGAGTGGCAAGAGCCTCGTGCCCCATCTCAAAAGGGCAATTAGGTCATCTAAAAGTGCCCCATATATCGATGTTCAGCGCACCTTTGGCACGGGAATTGAGAGCACTGAGGCAGTGCCATGTGCGATGCACCTGATAGCACGAGGGCTTGGCTTTGCCGAGAGCGTGATGCTTGCCGCAAGGGGCGGAGGTGATGCCGACACCATTGCATCCATGGTGGGGTGTGTGATTGGTACAAGAGAGGGGGTGCGTGCCATTCCCGAGGACTGGATGAGAAGTCTCAGCTCAGCCCTGCCCGCTGACATCGAGCTCCTCTCTCGTAGGGTGGTGAGGTTCAGAGGCTCACACCGAGGCTGAAAGGCGGACTACCTCGGCTGCCGCCTCCTGCACCTTAGATAGCTCCTCATCCTCCAGCTCAAGCTCTATTATCTCCTCTATTCCACATGCACCAAGCACCACTGGAACGCCAGTGCACGAGCCCTTCACGCCATACTCTCCATCGAGCATCACAGAGGAGCACACCACGCTTCCCCTATCCATGATGATTGCCTCTGCCATGTGAGTGATGGCGGCCGATGGAGCATAGTAGGCGCTGCCCGTCTTCAGGAGCGATACGATTTCGGCACCTCCCTCTATCGTGCGCCTTACAAGCTCCTCGATGTCTTTGGAGTCGAGCAGCCGAGAGAGGGGGATTCCCCGAACAGTGGTGTATCTTGGAAGGGGTACCATCTTTGCTCCATGTCCCCCCACCACCATCGCACTGACATCGGAGTACGAGCAACCAACCCTCTCGGCAACAAAGTACGCAAACCTCGCAGCATCCAGCTCACCTCCCATGCCAAACACCCTGTGCCTTCCAAAGCCAAGGTACTGGTTGGCAGCATACACCATAACATCCAAGGGGTTGGTGACCACCATCACCAGCGCGTCTGGGGCATGTTCTGCGATTTTTTCACATACGTCCCTCACGATGCCCGAGTTCACAGACACGAGCTCCTCTCTGCTCATCCCGGGCTTTCTGGGCACCCCTGCCGTGATTATCACGAGGCTTGCCTCCTCGATGTCTGCATAGTCATTGGTGCCCACCACATCCACATCATAGCCCAGAATGGGTGCCGCCTGCCTCAGGTCGAGGGCCTTGCCCTGCGGCATTCCCTCCACGATGTCCACCAAAATCACGTCTGCAAGCTCCCTTTCGGCAATCCTCTGGGCAGTTGTGCTGCCCACCATACCCGCACCTATCACAGCTACTGTATCCACAGCCTCACCACACAGCTGTTGGCAGATGACAATATAAGCTTGGTGCAAAGGATTTAAACCATGAGAGCACTGGTATGCCCATGGGCGATGCGATGCTGAGGATGGGTGTGCTGGCAGTGCTCATGATGATTGCGCTCGCCTTGCCTGCGGGTGCGGCGGTCAATGAGAGCACGTTGACCATAACTCCAGAAAATCCCACACAAGGGGACGTGGTCGTGATGCAGGGCAAAGCCAATCCCAACGAGGATATCCCCATCACCATCACCTTCCAGATGGATGTGCCCGTGAGTGGGGGCACGTTCGACTATCGGCTAAACGGCGTGGAGATACCATCCCCCAATCGGTTTACTGTGGTCGCCGAGGGATGCAGGCGGCTCAGCGTGTCCGCCTCACTGAGCTTCCTTCCATTCCCCTACACGCTCACGAGCCAAGAGGAGGGCAGCACGCAAACGATATCACAGGGTGGCGTGCCCTCTGGCAAGTACAACATCAGGATATTCGGAGATGCCATAGAGGGTGCGAGCACCGTGAGGCTGAAGGTGGAGGCGTGGACAGAGATACGGGCAGACGCCTCTGGTAGCTTCTCATACTCCTACAACTCTGCCCCGGTGCCTGCCGGGCTTTTCGATGTGAACGTTGGAGGCGTTAGAAGGACGCTCATGCTATCCGAATCCGAGTTCAACCCCTCCTCGCCCACGCCCACGCCCAGCCCGTCGCCCTCTGGAGGGGGCTCTTCGTCCAGCGAAGGCATTTACACCAGCGGACCCAACCCCACTGACGTGTATGTGCCACCGGAAAATATCGAGATTCAGGTGGTCGATTACATACTTGCCGTGGTGAAGGACGAGCACATAACTCATGAGTTTTCCGACCCTAAGCTGGACATACGAAGCATCGAGTTCGACTCGCTGGGATACTCCGACGAGCTCATGGTAAAGGTACAGGAGCTAAAGAACACCTCCACCCTTGTGGACAAGCCAGCCCCGGGAATGACGTACAAGAGCTTCAGATTCTTTGTAGACACACAATACAACAGAATCAAGAACATCCTGATAAACTTCAGGGTGGAAAACTCGTGGCTCGAGAACAACAGCGTCAATGCGTCCAGTGTGGCTCTCTACCGCTATGCAAACGGACAGTGGAACAGCCTGAACACAACCCTCGTGGGTCAGGATGAGGCGTATACCCATTACACAGCATCCTCCCCAGGCTTTTCTGTTTTTGCAATAGTCGCACAAACACACACAAATGAAACGGCTACCTCACAAGAGACACTCCCCACCAATGAGGTCAATCCAAACCCAACATCCCAGAGCACGGGGGGCTCCGCAACACCGAGCATGCCCACCGTTGGTCTCCTTGGCCTGACAGCTGTCATAATGTGTGCCTATGGGCTCCTCAGAAGGGGATAAAGCTCGGCCTCTACATAGATGGCCTGCTCCTCTGGATGCACGGTGCACCCCCTCTTCTTGAGGGGTGTTTCCATTGACTCACACACGAGGAGCAGGGCAAGGGAGCAGTAGGGACATCCAACGCCGGTGCACAGCAGGGGTGCATCCCTGCTAACCTCCACACAGAACTCCAAAAACAGGGGGGAGGTGAATCTCACCCTTATGAGACCATCGAGCCTCTCCAGCTCCACTGCATCGCACAGCTCGAGCCCATGGGTGTACACCTCTTCCATGAGCTGGGAGATGGTCTCGGCTTCATCGGAGAAGGAGGGATGAAGCTCATCTTTTATGAGGGACAGTAGCGATGCGCCCAGGGGCTCAAACGCAAGCCCGCAGCTTTCGGCACTTTTGCCCACCACAAACACTCCTTCCGAGGGGCGCTTGAGCCAACCTTGGAGGTCGAAGTGCTTCTCAGATACGGGAATCACGAGGAGAGGTCTGCCCTTGTATGTGGATGGAAGGTAAAGGGCACTGGAGCTCAACCCCAAATCCCTGAGTATACCATCCATCGCCCTCAGAGATGAGAGCAGTCCCCTGTGCATCACCTCGCTTCTAACAAACCTCTCTGGCGTGAGAAATACTGTGAGCACGCCCACAAACACCGTCCCCACGCCAGAGAGCACGAATAGACTGGAGAGGGTAGTGCCAGTGTACCCAAGTGTGCCCACCACCAGCACGAAAGCCCCAAAAACTATCAGCGCAAGCCCACTTCTGTGAAACTCGCCTCGTTTTTCCCTCGCATATTTCTGCCTGAGCAGGGCATTTTCCTCTGCCAGCTTCTGAACTTCCTTCTCCAGCTCCAAAAACGGTGTAGCCATTACCCACTCATTCGGGATGGTGATATTTGAGCGTTATCAAAAAAGAGTTCAGAGGACGAGCCTCCTGAACTCCTCGATTCCACCTATGGAGTCTATGTACGCTCCAAGCCTCTGACCCTTTTTGGCGTTTTCCTTGTAGTGGCGTATCACCCTGTCTGCAAGCTCGAGGGCCTGTCCCTTGTCCAGCCCCTCCACGAGCACCTCTCCGAGCCTCGGCTTTCTTCCCGCAGTGCCCCCTACATAGCACGTAAAGCCATTCTTGGTTCCTATGAAGCCCAAGTCCTTCACAATTGCCTCGGCACACGAGTTGGGACATCCCGAGACGCCAATCTTGAACTTGGATGGCAGCTCCAGCCCATGGTAGCGCTCGTCCAGTGCAAGCCCGAGCCCCACCGAGTCCTGCAGCCCGAACTTGCAGAACGTATCACCGGGACAGAGCTTGACGCTCCTCACACACAGCCTGTCCGCTGCTGCTGGCTTTATTCCAAGGTCATCCCATGCCCTGTCCACGTCCTCCTCCTTGAGCCCCACGAGGGCCATCCGCTGGGCTCCCGTGAGCTTGATGGCCGCACATCCGTACTTCTCTGCCACATCGGCTATCTTTCTCAACAGCTCTGGCGTGGCTATGCCTCCTGGGATGCGGGGCACGATTGCGTATGTGCCATCCCTCTGCCTGATGGACCTTGTCTCCATAAACTCTTCCTCTGCCATTGTACCACTTCCGGGCAAACGCCCATATGTCCTTGGGCTCCAAGCATAAAAATGTTTCGTATGTATACGATATATAGGGACAAAACGAACCTTTTCGAAGGAATTATAAAGGTGAAGCGAGAGTATTATGTGATGAGTGTTCAGTTCGACATATATGCCACCAGCGATGGTGTGAGACAGTTTTCCAACCCCACGAAGCGGGACATCCTCAGAAGGCTGCAGAATGGTGAGCTCACGCTCACGCAGCTAAGGCGGCTCACGGGGCGAGCCCAGTCCACGCTGTCGGTGCACATGCGGGACCTGGTGGAGGAGGGGCTGGTGGCGTGCAGACCCCATCCAAAAGATGGCAGGGTGAAGGTGTTCTATCTCACGGCAAAGCCCATAGGCACGTCTGCATTTCCAGAAAAACAGTTCAGATGTACTATAAGAGAGCGGGTGAAGGAGTCACTACAGGACACCCCCTCTTTCCTGAGGATAATGCTCAAGGCCGTAAGGTACGGAATAGAGTCCACGGGCATCAACATAGACCCCCTGCTGCGGGATGTCGGGGGGCTGGTGGGCACAGAGATTGCAAAGCAGGCGTTCTCTGCGAGTGATGTTGACTCTTTGCTCCTGGAGGCTTCGCGGTTCTGGAAGGTGCACGAGCTGGGAAGGATGCGCATCGAGGAGGTGGACCCCCTCGTGCTCGTGGTGGAGGACTGCTTCGACTGTGGGGGGATGCCCGAGATTGGAAAGACGCTGTGTGCCCTCGAGGAGGGCATGCTCGAGGCGGCGATACTCACGAGGACAAATAGGAAGGTGAGGGTGGTGGAGACGGAGTGCTTTGGCACCGGGTACACCCACTGCAGGTTCGAGATTCGTTAGGCCTGCTTCTTGAGCAGCCTGTTCAGGGCGCTCACGAGGGCATCCACCGATGCCATGACGATGTCCTCGCGTGCGGCTCTGGCGCTCACGATGTGCCCATTCTCATCCTCCACGCCTATGATGACATCGGCGAGGGCATCAGACCCGCCCGTGATGGCTTCTATCCTAAAGTCGTGGATTTTGATGTTCGTCTCCTCGCCTATCATGCTCTGCACAGCCTTCACGGCGGCATCCACGGGTCCGACCCCCGTGTCAGACTTGGTGCGCTCTATGCCACCGACCACAGCCTTTACCACTGCAGTGGGAGTTATGAGGTTGCCAGTCATCACGGTAACCTCTTTGAGGTCCACTACCCTCTCCTCTTCCTCACCAGCACCAATCACGGAGTCAGCAATGGCGAACAGGTCGGCATCCGTGATGCGCTTGCCCTTGTCCCCAAGCTCCTTTATCCGAGACATGATCTCGGTGAGCTGCGAGTCATCTGGGAAGTATCCAGCCTCCACAAGCGCCTTGTTCACCGCATGCCTGCCAGCGTGCTTGCCAACGACAATGCGCCGCACATGCCCCACCATCTCGGGAGTCATCACCCCCGGCTCAAAGGTGTCCGAGCGCTCGATCACGCCCGCAGTGTGGATGCCAGACTCGTGTGCAAAGGCATTGTCTCCAACCACAGGCCTCGTCGGGCATATCGGAATTCCTGTGTGCCTCTCCACCAGCCTTGCGGTCTCCACGAGAAACTGTGTACGGATGTTGGTCTTTGCCCCATAGAGGCAGTGCAGCGACATCACGGTCTCTGCGAGGTCGGCATTTCCACCCCGCTCCCCCAGCCCGTTTATCGTGACCTGCACCTCAGAGGCGCCAGCCTCAAATGCGGCGAGGGTGTTGGCCACGGCGAGCCCAAAGTCATTGTGGCAGTGCACATCCACGGGAATGCTCACCCTCTCTACAATTGCCTCAATGAGCCTTCGCATGCGAGCTGGCGTCATTATTCCCACGGTGTCTGGCACGTTGATGATGTCGGCTCCAGCCTCCTCGACGGCCGTGTACACCTTCACCAGATACTCGAGATCGGTGCGGGTGGCGTCCATCGCAGAGAACATGCACCTTAGCCCATGCTCCTTGACATAGTGCACCGCATCCACCGCCATCTCGAGCACCTCCTCCCTCGACTTCTTGATAGTGTAGAGGCGCTGGATGTCGGAAGTGGACACGAATATGTGCACCATGTCAACATCTGCATCCACACACGCATCGATGTCTGGCTTTAGCACCCTCGCAAGCCCACACACCTGAGGGTCGAGTCCTGCATTGGCAATCTTCTTCACTGTCTGCTTTTCGCCAGGGGACGACCTTGGAAAGCCAGCCTCAATGACATCCACGCCCAGCTTCTCCAGCTGGCGGGCGATGATGAACTTCTCGCCAATGGTCAGGGAGACCCCCGGCGTCTGCTCACCGTCCCTCAGCGTTGTGTCAAAAACGGATACTTCTCTTCCCACAAACTCGGGCTCAGCACCATATACCTCAGCAGAGAATGTAATCTCCTCCTTTGATGTTTTTTGAGAAGCCAATCAAGAAACAACCCAGCTCTTACTATTTATATCTATCACATGGAGCTACTCCACGAGGATGTCCACCAGCTCGTACTTGAGCCCCTCACTCTCCAGCTTTGTGAGCAGAGTGGGCACCTCGTTGGTCAGGGCGACCACGAGCACCGCCTCACCATGATAGGCTGCCTCCACCGCAGCCTCCTTGGCACCAAACATCACGTCGGGCTCAACACCCACCTTTCTGAGGGACACCAATGCCTCCACACCCATCACACACACAAAGTCCGCCCTCTCTGCCATAGTCCTGAGCCTTTCGAGGTCTATTCTTCTCGAGCCCCCGTGCTCCACCCTTGGAACTCTGCACACAACCACTGGCTTGACGGTGAGCTCTATCATACCCTTCAGAGAAGTCACGCCCACATCCTCACCGGCCTTTGCATCCGAGAACGCCTCTCCAGAGGCCGGAATGCCCTCATCATAGGGCTTGGCAATGAGCAGCCCATCGCGCATGTAGAGCGATACTTTCTCTCCTTTGGAGAGGTCGGTCTCTGCGAGGGCGCTCCACACAGCGGCATGGCTTATCACGTCCTCTATAACGTGAAGGGCATAGCGCTTGAGGGCGTATGCAGATTCCTGAATCCACTCAACACCCTCCTTGGTCACGCTGTATCTCACCCTGCCGTCCGTGAGCACCAGCCCCTCCTCCACCAGCTCCTTGATGTATTCCGACACTGCCTGTGGCGTCACTCCAATCTTCTCTGCAATCTCCCTCTGTCTGACATTGGGCTGGTTTGCAGCAATCTCCACGAGAATCTGAAACTTGGTGCTCTCCTTTTTGCTCTGCAGTATCTCAACCATGGGTCCACTACTCCTTTATCACTCTCTTATCTATCCTCTGTCCCTTCACCATGAGCCCGTCTGTGCGCCTTGCAAGCCCCTTTATATACATGGGGCTTTTCTCCATTACCCGTGAAAGGTTGACGAGCGACTTGTTTCCAGACTCTATTTCGGCTGTGAGTCTCTCCATGTCGTCCTGAAGCTCGCCATCAGAGGCAAACGTGAGCTGAATCAGCTCGGCGAGCTCATCCATCGAGCATCTGAGGTTCATGTACGCTTTGGTATATATGCACGTGTACTCCTTCACAGGCTTTGGTGCGCCGGGCACCATCCTCCACTGAGAGTCCACAAGCCCACATCTTCTCAGCATCATCAGGCTTCGCTCGACCACCTCCACAGGTTCCTCCGTCAGCTCTGACAGCTCCTCTGCCGTGTGCCACCCAGTAAGCAGGGAATTGAAGACCTTCTTATGGGTGGCAGAACCAAACGTTCTGAGCAGAGGCACGAGCTCTGATGCATCATCAATGACCTTAGTGCGTCCTCCCATTGGGGTACTCCCTCACCCATCGTACATTCTTTATAAATTAAAACGTTTCTCATCGTGCGGAGGTTAAAAAGTTGCTCAGAATAACGTTCCTTGGCACTGCGGGGTCGATGCCCACTCCCGGAAGAAACCCCTCGGCCATCACGGTGAACACAGAGCACGAAATGCTCCTGCTGGACTGCGGGGAGGGCGCCCAGCAACAGATGATGAGAGCCAAGACGGGGTTCGGAAAGTTGACGTCCATCTTCATCACCCACTTCCACGCAGACCACATTCTCGGAATTCCCGGGCTCATACAGACCCTCTCCTTCCTCGGACGCACCGAGCCACTGCACGTGTATGGCCCAAGGGGAATGCACAGGTTCAAGCAGATGTTCGAGCTCATGGGCTTTTTCAAATCGAAGTTTGAGGTGTGCACTCATGAGCTTGCACCAGGAGATGAGGTAAGGCTCAGGGGCTATACCATGAGGGTGTTCAGAACATTGCACAACGTCCCCTCGATTGGATATGCCCTCGTGGAGGACGAGAGAAGGGGCAGGTTCGACAGATACAAGGCAGAGCACGTTCTGGGCATACCTCCCGGACCCCTGTACTCCCGCCTGCACAGGGGCGAGGCAATCGAGTGGCAGGGAAGAACAATCCATCCATCAGAGGTTGTGGGCGCGCCGAGAAGGGGAAGAAAGGTTGTGTACACGGGGGACACGCGCCCCTGTGATGAGCTTTGCGAGGCTGCAAAGAATGCGGACGTGCTCATCCATGATTCCACGTTTGGCTTGGAGCATGCCCAGCTCGCAAAAGAGGTGATGCACTCCACTGCAACAGAGGCTGCCGAGATGGCAAAAAGGGTAAATGCCAAGAGGCTGATACTCACCCACATCAGTGCGAGGTACTCGGATGATGTCCAGCCACTTCTCGATGAGGCTCGCAAGGTGTTTGCCCACACAGATGTGGCTTTCGACCTCATGAGCATAGATGTGCCCTACCCAGAGTGATGCTCTGTGCCGAGGGGAAGACCTTGACCCGCATAGAAGAGGCCGTTCGAAGGCTCACCCCGAACAGGGTGGGCAGCATCCTTGAGCTCGACCCATACCGCATAGGCGAGCTCAAGAAGAACGAGGAGTGCACCTACATCTCCCACCTATACTTCAACAAGGGCGTCTATCGCGTGCTCAACCGCAGAACAAAGGAGGTGGAGCCCTTCGTGGTGGAGGTGGTCAAGGTGGAGGCCGCAACCTATGACGAGCTCGTCTCTGAAGTAGGGGAGAGGCTGGTGGACATCGAGCTTTGGAGACCCGTCGGGCGGGGCGAACCCATATTCTTCTACCTGCTCAAAAGAATGGACGTGAAGGGGTAAACGTGAACCCATAACGTGTTTTCTAAAGCATCAAGTCTCAACAGCACAACTCAAGATGGGCGCCTCTTTCTTTTATTCATGATGAGACATCAGCTCCCCTCCATACCTGTACGAGTTCGCTATACATACTCCTCGAGCCGCTCTCGCACGGGCTCCAGTATCTCGTTCACATAAGATGCCGCCGCCCCCTTGAGATCTGCTGGATGAAGGCTGCGCTCTGCAAACGCCTGCTCCAGTGCCTCGAAACTCTCGAACTCCACATCCCCTCCAAACTTCTCTGGCCTCTCTATGAGCACGGAGGAGAACCTCGGAAATATGTGATAGCGAAACACCTCCAGCACGGGGTTGTTCTCCACCACGCCCTCTGGGCAGAACGCCTTTTTGAGCTTGGCGTTGACCTGTTCCTCGGTGTCGTCCACAGAGATGTAGTTGCCCTTTGAGGAGGACATCTTCTCCCCATCCAGACCCAGGAGGATGGGTGTGTGGATGCACACCGGAGCACGGTAGCCCAGCTTCACAAGCCCCTCCCTCGCAAGCATGTGAATCTTTCGCTGGTCTATTCCGCCCACCGCCACGTCCACACCCAGCCTTGCGATGTCCACTGCCTGCATCAGGGGATATATCATCTGGGAGACCTGCGGGTTCTTCGCGCTTCTCGATACCTCGTCCATGCTGCGCCTGGCACGGGCAAGGGTGGTATTGCGGGCAAGCTTGAGCACATCGAGCACATACTCCCTTTCGAGCTGATAGTCAGAGCCATACTTGTATGTGGCATCCTCGAGCCCCAGCGCCTCAAAGCATGCCCTGTTCATGTCAGCCATCTGCCTTACCTCATCGAGCGAGCCCTTCTCGTTGAGATAGGCGTGCAGGTCTGCCAGCAGCACGATGACCTCAAAGCCAGCATTTTTTAGGTCGATTAGCTTGTTTATCGTGAGCACGTGCCCCAGATGAATCTTTCCGCTGGGCTCATAGCCAGCATACACCCGTGGATGCTGCTCTGTCCTGAGAAGCTCACCAAGCTCCTCACGGGTTATGACCTCCACCGCATTCCTTGCCGCAAGTGCCATCCTCGCAGAGTGTTCCATGCCGTGCCCCCGTGTGCCCATACCACACGCCACACGCAGCACTCTTAAAAGCCTTTTCTTACGGCCGCGAGCGCGCTCGCCAGCGCCATCTGCCTCTCATAGCTGCGGTTGGCCCTCGAGGTGTCCACGAACACCACATCAATATCGAGCACTGGAGCACCATGGGGCACGCCTCCGTCGAGCAGCACGAGGGTGCGGAATATCAGGTTGCCGCACACACCATCTGGAGCAATCAGCACGTTGTGGGTGCGCACTGCCCTCTCAATCAGTATGCCGCAGTGCTCTGCCCTGTAGCCCATACCACAGAGCTCACTTGCCACGAGCTCGCCCTCATCGAGCGTCGCATCCACCCGCACGCTCCTTCCTCTATCCTCGAGCCTGCCACCAGAGAGCACGCCGATGCTGGGTGCAATGCCGAGCAGTCTTAGAAGCTCTGCACTCGATACCGCAAGTCGGACCCTATCATGTGCGCTCTCACCCTCGTCTATACCCACAGGAGCGAGCGCGAACTCCCCCTCCCCGCAGCCCAGCAGCGCTGACCTGTGAATTTGCTCCAACGAGAGGGCATCCTTCAGAGCAGATAGGGTGTCCCTTGCAGGGAGGTTACCCCTCACCGCCGCATCCACATCCTCCTCCACGAGCAGCTGGACGAGGTGCTCGTGGGGGCTTTCCGCTGGGGAGACTTCGAGCCCAGCCTCCTTCACAAAACCCGCCAGCTGAGGAGGGCACACCACGAGGGGCTCAGCCCACATTCTTGCCCTCGCGATGCTCTCTACATGGCTCTCACAGGGCTCCAAGAGCCCCACTGCCACTGAGATGGATGGCTCTGCCAGCTCTTCGATGCGCTCTTTTAGCTCGCCCATGTGACACACACCGAAGAGAACATACTTAAACCCCGTGCTCGAAGAACACGTGATGGCATTTTGGAGAAAGAAGAAGCAAAAAGAGCGTATATGGGCAATCGAGGAGGAGGCGCTCCAGTTCATCCTCGAGGCTTCCCGTTCCACCCACCCGAGGGAGTTCGCTGGCTTGCTTTCCGCAAGAGAGGGTGTGATTACCGAGTGCATACTGCTCCCTGGCACCATCTCTTCCGAGATGAGCGCCGTGCTCCAGCTGTACATGCTTCCCAACATAGGATATGCTGGAAGTGTGCACAGCCACCCGGTGCCAGACACCACCCCCTCAGAGGAGGACCTTGCTCTCTTTTCGAGGACTGGAAGTGTGCACATAATAGTGGGCTTCCCGTACACGCCCGACAGCTGGAGGTGCTATGACAGGGCTGGAAATCCAAGGGAGCTGGAGGTGGTAAGGACACAAGCTTAATATAGTGAGTTTGCATATGGTACACAAAAATAGGTTTGCTCTGTGCTAACGGTGTCCTGTTTTTAGGAGGGATGGATATGACACACGACCCCGAAGAGACCATCAGACAGTGTGTAGAAGTACTTGAAAGAATAATCAACGACGACTCGGTTCCAAGGAATATCAGAAGGAGTGCGGACGAGGTCAAAGGCATCCTGCTCAACAGGAGCGAGTCTCCGGCAGTGAGAGCAGCGAGCGGAATATCAATTCTCGATGATATAACCAATGACCCCAACATCCCGATGCACACCAGAACCCTCATATGGAACATAGCAAGCCAGCTCGAGACCATTCCGGTGGAGTGAAGATGCAGGATTCGACCTATAAAGTGCTCGTGAGTGACCCGCTCGCCCAGCAGGGCATCGATGAGCTAAAGGAGAGAGGGCTCGATGTGGACGTGCGCACAGGGCTCTCAGAGGATGAGCTGTGCGACATCATCGGAAAGTACGATGCTCTGGTGGTGAGGAGTGGGACCAGGGTGACGCAGAAGGTAATCGAGGCCGCCACGAAACTCAAGATCATAGGCAGGGCAGGGGTTGGCGTGGACAACATCGACGTGCATGCCGCCACCCGAAGGGGAATCCTCGTGGTAAACGCCCCAGAGGGAAACACCATCTCGGCAGCAGAGCATACGATTGCCATGATGCTCTCCCTTGCCCGCAACATCCCCCAGGCCCACGCATCCCTAAGGCAGGGCGAGTGGAAGCGCAAGGCATTCATGGGTACTGAGGTGCGTGGAAAAACGATAGGTATCATAGGACTGGGGAGAATAGGGGCGGAAGTTGCCAAGCGATGCATAGGGCTCGAGATGACCGTGCTGGGCTACGACCCATATATCTCCAAGGAGAGGGCAGACGAGATTGGGGTGGTGCTCACATCACTCGACGAACTCATCGAGAACTCAGACTTCATCTCGGTACACACGCCCCTCACAAAGGACACCCGCAACCTCATAGACCGCGAGCAGTTCTCCAGAATGAAGAGCAAGGCAAGGGTAATCAACTGTGCGAGGGGCGGCATCATCAACGAGCAGGCGCTGTACGAGGCTCTCAAAGAGGGGCGAATAGCCGGGGCTGCCCTCGATGTGTTCGAGCATGAGCCGCCCGAGGGAAATCCCCTGCTCACACTCGATAATGTTGTGCTAACACCCCATCTTGGAGCATCCACGCAAGAGGCACAGATAAATGTGGCAGTGGGTGTGGCACGAGAGATTGCAGACTTTCTCGATGGCAAGCCAGTGCGCAACGCCATCAATATGCCCCCGATACGCCCGGAGGTGCTTCCCCAGCTCAGACCCTGCCTTGAGCTTGCCGAGAGGCTGGGTAAGTTCACGTCCCAGCTCGCAGGGCACTACGAGAGCGTGGAGATATACATGGGCGGCGAGCTTGCAAAGAGAGAGGCCAGTGTGGTAAAGCTGGCAGCCCTCAAGGGACTGCTCGAGCCCGTGGTGGGCGCAAGGGTGAACTATGTGAACGCAGAGTTCCTCATGAGGGAGCGAAAGGTCGAAATCGCCACGAGCCAGAAGGATGAGGATGGCGAGGGGGGATGTGAGGTATCCCTCAGGCTGCATTCCGATGGCAGCGTGCTCACCGTGGGTGGAGCCGTGCACAGGGGACAGCCAAGACTGCTGAAGATAGACTCCTATCCCATAGATATAGTGCCAGAGGGTTTCATACTCGTGATAAAACATATCGACAAGCCCAACATCATAGGGCCATGCTGTATGGTGCTGGGTGAGATGAACATCAACATCGCCGGTATGCAGGTGGGCAGGCTCACCAAAGGTGGGGAGTCCATAATGGTGCTCAGCGTGGACACCGAGGTGCCACAGGGTGCGATAGAGCAGATAAAGGGGATAGACGGCGTGATAGATGTGCGGCTGGTGGTGATGTAGCCCTAAGCCGGTGGTGTGGCTCCTAAGGGGGTATGCCCGCCATCCTCAGCAACATCCACGCTCCTATGAACGTTCCAGCGGTGCTTCCGAGGTTGGCGAGAGCTGCCACAGCCAGCACCCTGAACGCCCTGTTGTTTAGCACCTCGGAAAAGGAGTGGGCACTCACTATGGCCTTGATGTCAGCGGTCGTGGGGCTGCGTTTCCACAACTCCACGAGCCCTGCGAACCACCCCGCAGCCAAAAACGGGTTGAGGGAGGTGAACCACGCAACACAGAATGCCGTGAGCACCGAGAGAGGGTGTCCTCTCGCAACGGCCGCACCCAGAGCACTCAAGCTGCCGTTGATTATGAACCAGTACACAAACGCCCAAAGCGCCAGCTCCAATGACACGCTGAGGGCAAGATAGACGATTGCCCCAATCACCAGAGAGGCCAGCCCAACGGCAATCACCTTCGCGACGGGAAACCTCTTTTTTCCAACGCCGAGCAGGCGGGATACCTCTGGAAGGGTCTCGGGATGGGCAATATAGCGACATATCCCCTCCACGTGTCCAGCTCCCACCACCGCCACCACTTTGGTGTGCCCAGAGTGTGCAAGCGAGAGCAGTGCGTGTGCCATGAGGGCGTCCCTCTCTGCCACGAACACCTCGTATGCAGATGGAGAGATGGCCTTTAGCTCGCGCATCAGGTAGTCCACCATGTCCCTCTCTGTGATGCTCTCTATGTCTATCTCCTCTCTGTGCGCAAAGGAGAGCACAAGGGATGCGAGAATCTTCACCTTCTCGAGCAGCGATAGTCTGTCCAAAAACCTTCTCAGGGTGATGCCCACATCCCTATCAATCAGCACCACCCTTGCCCCCCTCTCGCGTGAGGCATGGTATGCTTCGAGCATCTCTGAGCCCGGCTTCACGCCAAGCTGCTCGCCCAGCCTGCGCTGAAAGTGAGCGAGCACGAGTTCCACGAGCACGAGCATGACATTGCCCTTCCTCAGCACTTCTCTCAATGGAATGTCCCTCTCCCCTCCCAGAAGCGCCTCCAGCCTCTGGGGGTCAAGCTCCAATGCCACCACGTCGGGACATTCGCTGTCTATTACGTTCCTAACTTCCTCCACGCTCTTTTCTCTGATGTGGGCAGTGCCCACTATCACGATTTCAGAGCCAGAGACTAACAGCCTCGTGGGCAACTCAGACATCCCCTATAGCATCGTCCAGTCGAGCACGTTGTCCTCATCATCGAGAAGCACCACCTTCATCGTCCTCTCTCCCATATCGAGCAGTTCTGGTGGCAACTTCTCCATCCTGACCCTGAGCACATCCCCCACCTCGAGTGAGTACTCCTTGGGCACCCGTGGAAAGTACACCCTGCTCCTGGTCTGCAGTTCCTCCATCACCACCCCCTGCCACTCTCTGCGCTCATGAACGCTAACCACTCTGCACTTCACGGTAAGCACTCCTTCACCTACCACGTGCGAGCCTCCTCATATTAATGCCTCTCCATGGTTCATGGGAGCAACCACATCATGGGAGCAACCATATTTTAAAATATCATAAGCCCTCACCTGTGAATGGTGATACAATGGGCGATGAGCACAGGGAAGCATTAGAGAGGATGGGAAAAAAGATGGGCGACTACATTCCACACACTCTCAAGGCAATATATGAACACAATCCAGAGATGCTGGAGCTTATAGAGCGCATGGACAGGGTGCTGCTTGAGGACGGGGCACTGGACAAGAAGACCAAGCGACTGATAGCACTGGCATGTGTGGCCACGAGAATGTGTGAGGAGTGCATATACCCTCAGGCAAAGGTAGCCATGAACTATGGCGCCACCAAGGAGGAGATTCTCGAGACCCTTGAGGTGTGCATGGTCACTGGCGGAGTGCCCACGTTCTCCATTGCCAAGAACGGCATTGCCAAACTCTTCAGCGAGTACGAGGAATAAAGCTGCCCTTGGAATATATGGTCAACACAGTGCAGCAGCGCAAAAAGAGGGGTCATCTATGGTGAAGGTGTTTGGTTCAACGCTTCCTGGTAAGACTGTGATGGGGGTGGACGGCTCGGTGCTGGGTAAGCTCATCAATGTGATGATAGACAAGAGGACCGGTGTGCTCACAGAGTTCTTGGTAAAGCCGGACCCCAGTATTGAGCTGCAGGGAGTGAAGAAGGACGGGGAGTACCTCGTGGTGCCAGCCTCTGCTGTGAGGTCAATAAGGGACTACATAGTGGTGGACAAGCAGAGGATACGGGGCTCCTCGGTGGTGGAGGAGATTTAGGCTGGCATGAGCATACCCAAGGACGAGGTGTGCATTCTCATCCCCTCACTAAACGAGGAGCACACGATAGGAGATGTCGTCCAGAGCTTCAGAGCCCAGGGGTTTTCCCACATTATGGTGGTGGATGGGCACAGCACCGACCGCACTGTCGAGCTTGCCCAGCAGGCTGGAGCCAAGGTGGTCGTGCAGCCTGGCAAGGGCAAGGGCGATGCTTTGCGCTATGCCTTTGAGCACATAACCCAACGCTATATTGTGCTCATCGATGGTGATGGCACGTATGACCCCGCTGAGGTGAACAGGCTGCTCGACCCCCTCGAGAGGGGCTATGACCATGTGATAGGTGAGAGATTCACGCTGGCACAGAAAGGAGCGTTCACGAGACTGAACCGCATTGGTAATCTGCTGCTCAACCGGCTGTTTGCAGCCATGTATGGAGAAGACCTCGTGGACATCCTCAGTGGGTACAGGGCGTTTACCACATCCTCCATCTTGGAGCTTAGGCTCGGAGAGTATGGGTTTGGGATAGAGGCCGAGATGGCTGTGGAATGTGTAAAGAAAGGACAGAAGATGGTGGTGGTACCCATCACCTACCGACCAAGACCCGCCAAATCCCACACCAAACTCAACCCACTTCGAGATGGCTCGAGGATTGCGATGACAATGTACAGGCTTGCGATAGGTCACAACCCCATGTTTTACTTTGGGCTCATGGGGTTCGTGCTGATGCTCGTGGGGTTTGGGCTCGGGATATATGTGGTGTACGATTGGGTGCGCGGCATAGAGCACGTGCCCCTCACAATCCTCACAGTGATGTTCATCCTGGCTGGAGTACAGGTGCTCATCTTTGGACTGCTGGGAAACCTCATGGTGGTGCTCCACCGAGAGCTCATATCAGAATTTAAGCGCCAGAGGAGGGGTTCATGAGAACAATCTGGTGGGAAGATGGGCACATCGCTCTGATTGACCAGACGCTACTGCCAGAAAAGCTCGAGATAAAGAGGATTTCCACGCTCCCAGAGCTTTGTGAGGCTATCCGAATGCTGCGGGTGAGGGGAGCACCAGCTCTTGGAGCTGCTGGTGCATACGGAATAGCACTGGCATGCACATCCTCCCGTGCCAAGAGTACCGAGGAAATGCTCGATGATGTGCAGGGGGCTGCACAGCAGCTAAAACGCACGAGACCCACGGCAAAGAACCTCTTCTGGGCGATAGACCGGATGCTCGAGAAGATCAGCAGGGCATCGAATGTGGAGGATATGAGGACGGCGGCGGTGTGCGAGGCAGAGGCAATTGCAGAGGAGGATGTGGAGATAAACCGCCGTATCGGAAGGAATGGTGCCGAGCTTCTCGAGGATGGAGATGTGGTGCTCACCCACTGCAATGCTGGGGCGCTGGCATGTGTGGACTGGGGCACTGCTCTGGGTATAATCAGGTGGGCGGTGAGGGAGCAGGGGAAGGCTGTACAGGTGGTGGCATGCGAGACCCGTCCACTGCACCAGGGCAGCAGGCTCACCACATGGGAGCTCATGAGAGATGGCATCGAGGTGATGCTGATATGCGATAGCGCTGCATGCTCCCTGATGAGAAGTGGCAGAATCACCAAGGTGCTGGTGGGCGCGGACAGAATCACGAAGGATGCCGTGTTCAACAAGATTGGCACATACATGCACTCGGTGTGTGCCAAGGCGCACAACATTCCCTTTTATGTCGCAGCCCCGCTCTCCACATTCGACTGGGAGTCGGGAGAGCAGGACATTGAGGTGGAGCTAAGGGGTGCCGAGGAGATTATCTACTGTGGGAAAAAGATGCTCGCTCCCCAAGGGGCAAAGGTGTACAATCCCGCATTTGACGCTACCCCCATGGAGAACGTCTCGGCGATCATCACAGAGAGGGGGGTCCTCCATCCTCCCCTGAGGATGGAGGACGTGGTGTAGATGGTGTGGGCGGTGTAGATGGTGTGGGCTCACCTGTAGCCAATGTACGACCTTGGCTCCTCCTTTTTCATCCCGCCTTTGAACCGCTCGGCCACCCTCGCATAGTAATCCATGAGGGACTCGTCTATGGTGGGCCTCACCCTCTTGAGCGCCTCCAGAAAGTGAGCCAGCCTCACCTTCCCATCGTCGAAGTCCTCCCTCAGGGACTCCATGGCCGCCTCACGGCACACCAGCTCGATGTCAGACCCCACATACCCTTCGGTGAGGTCTGCGAGGTGGTCGAAGTCCACATCCTCGGCGAGGGGCATTCCCCTCGTGTGAATCTGGAATATCTCTTTTCTGCCCCTCCTATCTGGCGGTCCCACGAACACGAGCCTGTCAAATCTTCCAGACCTCACGAGGGCTGGGTCGATGATGTCTGGACGGTTGGTGGCTCCGATGACCACGACGCCCTTGAGGCCCTCCAGGCCATCGAGCTCTGTGAGCAGCTGGGAAATCACCCTCTCGGTCACGTGAGAGTCCCCAAAGTCCGCACCCCTCATGGGCGCGATGGCGTCCAGCTCATCGAAGAACACGATGGAAGGGGCAACCTGCCGCGCCTTCTTGAATATCTCCCGAATGGCTTTCTCACTCTCCCCCACCCACTTGGAGAGCAACTCTGGTCCTCGAACACATATGAAGTTGCTCTCGCTCTCAGTTGCCACCGCCTTGGCGAGCAGCGTCTTTCCGGTGCCCGGCGGGCCATACAGCAGTATTCCCCTCGGTGGTGTGAGTCCCCTCTCCTTGAACTTCTCTGGGTACTTCAGAGGCCACTCCACCGCCTCACGAATATCCTGCTTGGCCCTCTCGAGCGCACCCACCATGTCCCACGTCACCTTGGGCACCTCGAGGAACACCTCCCTCATCGCAGAGGGTTCAATCTCCCGCAGGGCAGCCTCGAAGTCATCCTTCGTGATTCTCATGCTCTCGAGAAGCTCCTCTGGAATGGGCTCATCGAGGTTTATGTCAGGAAGGTATCTTCGAAGTGCCTTCATAGCCGACTCCCTGCACAGGGCAGCGATGTCCGCCCCCACAAACCCATGGGTGCGGTCTGCAAGCTTTCTTAGGTCCACATCCTCCTCGAGGGGCATCCCCCTCGTGTGAATCTGGAATATCTCGAAGCGAGCATCGGCATCTGGCACGCCAATCTCAATCTCTCTGTCGAACCTACCACCCCTTCTCAGGGCAGGGTCTATCGCATCGATGCGGTTCGTGGCTCCTATGACCACCACCTGACCCCTCTCCTCGAGCCCGTCCATTTCGGTGAGCAGCTGCGCCACCACGCGCCGCTCCACCTCGCCCGTGACCTCCTCACGCTTTGGGGCGATGGAGTCCAGCTCATCGATGAAGATAATGGAGGGAGCGTTCTCCTCAGCCTCCTCGAAGATGTCCCTGAGCCTCTGCTCGCTCTCGCCATAGTACTTGCTCATAATCTCAGGGCCTGCGATGGAGAAGAAGCTGGCACCCGCCTCGTTGGCGACCGCCTTGGCTATCAGGGTCTTGCCGGTGCCAGAGGGACCGTACAGCAGCACGCCCTTTGGAGGCTCTATGCCGAGCCGCTCGAACAGCTCTGGGTGCTTGAGCGGGAGCTCTATCATCTCCCTTACTCGCTGCACCTCCTCCTTTAGCCCACCGATGTCCTCATACGTGATGCCAGTGCCCTTCAGAGCTTCCATGCCTGTGGCTGGCTTGTCCCTCACCACGATTTTCGTGAACTCGTCCACCATCACAGGTCCAGCAGGGTCAGTGTCCACCACCACCAGTGGTAGCATCTGGCTGGTGGACTGTCTGCCCATGAAGGGGCGGGCTCCGCTGATGATTGGAACCACATCACCAGTCATCACTGGCCTTTTCAGAAGCTGCCTCTTGATGAACGTCTCGGGCATCTCAGAGGGCGAGGTGTCCATTACCTCCACGGGAGCGAGCATCACTGTGTTGGCAATCCTCGGCTCGATTGGCACTACCTTGACCCGCTCACCTATGCCAGCGCCCGCATTCTGTCGGGTGAACCCATCGATTCGAATGATGTCCTGTCCCCAGTCCTGCCTGTCTGCCCTCCACACTTTGGCCACCGTTGTTTTTTTGCCTGTAATCTGTATCACGTCGCCAGGTGATATCTGCAGCTTGAGCAGACTCGAGGGGTCCAGTCTGGCTATCCCCCTGCCAGTATCTGCCGGATATGCCTTGGCGACCTTTAGTGTTATCTCAGACATATGCCACCTCTTTTTTCTTCGCTTCCCATTCACACTCATTTTCACAATCTACATATATAGCTGTTCTGCTTATTACATTCACGAGCTGGCGAGGATGTATAGCATGTCAGAGCCCATGACCAAACTGACAGAAAAGATAGAGAGCCTGAAAAAGGCGAGGGATGCAGTAATACTCGCCCACAACTACCAGAGGGGAGAGGTGCAGGACATAGCCGACTACGTGGGCGACTCCCTCGGGCTTGCACGCACTGCCACAGAGCTGGAGTGTGAGTGGATTGTGTTCTGTGGTGTGGACTTCATGGCAGAGAGTGCCGCAGTGCTCAATCCAGACAAGGTGGTGGTGCTTCCAGAGAGGGACGCTGAATGTCCAATGGCCATGATGGCGACCGCCGAGCAGGTGAGGGCCGCGAAGCAAAAGCTCGAAGACTGTGCAGTGGTGGCATACGTGAACACCCTTGCCGAGGTGAAGGCAGAGGCAGACATATGCTGCACATCCGCCAACTCGATTCAAGTTGTGAACAGCCTCGACCATGACGAGGTGCTGTTCGTGCCAGACAGAAATCTGGCACTGTGGACACAGCGGCACACCAAAAAGCACATAATCCCGTGGAATGGCTATTGCCCCACTCACCACCAAATCATGCTGGCAGATGTGCTTTTTGCCAAGCAAGAGCATCCCGATGCCCTCGTGATGGTGCACCCAGAGTGCAGACCAGAGGTGTGCGATGTGGCAGACGTGGTCACGTCCACCAGCGGGATGATAAGGTATGCAGAGCAGTCCGAGGCTCGTGAGTTCATCGTGGGCACTGAGGTTGGGCTGCTCCATGGGCTAAAGAAAAGATGTCCCCAAAAGCGCTTCTATCCCGCAAGTGAGTACGCCGTGTGCCCGAACATGAAGATGACAACCCTCGAGTCCATAATAAGGGCACTCGAGTCGGGAGAGCACAGAATAAAGGTGGAAAAGAGTGTGCAAAAGGGCGCGAGGCGCGCCCTTGAGAGGATGCTCGAGCTGTGAGCCGTGAGCCATGAGGGCATATATCGAGCTTTTGCGGGTACACAACTGCGCAATGGCAGCACTTGCCAGCCTGATAGGGGTGCTGGTGGCACTGCCGAGCGGGTGGTGGCCAGCGCCTCACTTGGTGCTCTCTGGCATGGGAGCCGTGTTCCTCATCACTGGAGCTGGAAATGCCATCAACGATGTGTATGACGTTGAGATAGACAAAATCAACAGGCCCACAAGACCCTTGCCCTCGGGGAAGATTGCCATGAGAGGAGCCATTCTGACCTCACTTACACTGTTCCTCATGGGGATTGCGGCAAGCCTGTACATCTCAGTGGAGGTGGGGTTTTTGGGATGCTTTGCGCTCGCCCTTTTTAACTCGGTGCTGCTCGTGGAGTATGCAAGGAGGCTGAAGCGCACAGCACTGTATGGCAACCTCACCGTTGCATACCTCACCGCCTCCACATTCCTCTATGGTGCCGCAATGCTGGGGCAGAGTACATTGGGAGATGTGGTCGTGCTCGTGCTGCTGGCGTTCTTGGCCACACTCGCCAGAGAGCTGATAAAGGACGTTGAAGATATACAAGGAGACGAGGCGCTCGGTGCCAGCACACTTCCCATCCTTGTGGGAAAAAAGTGGGCAGTGGGCATCGCACTCGCGTGCATCGTGCTGGGAGTTGCCCTCTCGCCCCTTCCCATGCTCGAGGGATTTGGGGGGCTGGGGGAGAGGTACCTGTGGGTGGTCGCTGGCGCAGATGCTGGATTTTTGGTATCCGCCCTGCACCTCATCAGGGGCAAGCCATCGAGTGCTTCGAAGGGCGTGAAGCTCTCGATGATGCTTGCCCTCGTGGCGTTCATGGCGGGCTCCATCGGGTAGGCGAAAAGGTTTTATTTGTGCATGTTGGTGGAGGTGTGAGCTGAGCCCATTTTAGAGATGAAAAAGTGATTTTCATGACCGAAACACGCACCTGCGAGCCCACCCAAGCACAAAGGCAATCACAGTTTGCCATGATAGTATTCGATATGGACTCAACGCTCATCGATGCCGAGACCATCAACGAGCTGGCGAAGGCCGCTGGCGTGGGAGAGCTCGTGGAGCAGATCACCGAGAGAGCAATGAGGGGGGAAATGGACTACCACGAGGCTCTCACGAGAAGAGTGTCCATGCTGAAGGGGCTCTCCCTCGAGAGCGCCCTCGAGGCTGTGAGGTCTATGGAGTTCATGAAGGGTGCAAGAGAGCTCGTGCACCATGCCAAGTCGCTGGGGCTCATAACCACGATGGTGTCGTGTGGGTTCACACTCGCCACCAATGAGATAGGTGCCATGCTGCACATGGACCACATAATCTCCAACGAGCTGGTCGTCAGAGACGGCGTGCTCACCGGCGAGGTTAGGGGGCCTCTGACCACGCAGGATGCAAAGCTGGAGGCGTTGCGAGAGCTGTGCGATGAGCTTGGGATATCTCTCAAGCAGTGCATCGTAATCGGGGATGGAGCAAACGACCTGTGCCTCTTTAGAGAGGCTGGATATACAATCGCATTCAACGCCAAGCCAGTGGTCAAAAGGCATGCCCACACGGTCGTGGAGGGAAAGGACCTTGGAAAGGTGATACCCATACTCACAAGGCTGTGCGCCGAGGATGGCTCACCCACAAATATCAACCGCCAACCTACGGTTGGGGATGGAGGAATCCCAAGGAATGCTGAAGGAGATTGAGGAGAGAAGAGCTGAGCTCGAGACTAAGCTGGAGGAATACCGTGAGAAGAGAAACGAGCTGAACGCACTGGCCAGTGAGCTTGCAGCACGCAGGAACGAGCTGAATGCGAAGACGAGAGAGCTGGTGGAGCAGGCACAGGCCCTGAAGGCAAAGAGGGACGAACACAACGCCCTCGTGAGTGAGTATAAGGCAAAGAGGGATAAATGCAATGCCAAGGCGAACGAGCTGCTCAAAAGAGTAGAGAAGATGCGAAAGAAGCTTCGCCTGAGTGAGGGACCCTCGCTTTCCGAACTCAAGAAAGAGATAGAGGCTCTGGAGTTTCGCCAGCAGACAGAGGTGCTCTCCATATCCAAGGAGAGAGAACTGGTGGAGAGGATTAAAGCCCTCAGAAAAGAGTGCTCCAAGAAGAAGAGGGAGATGGAGGAGAACCCAGAGCTCAAGAGCCTCATGGAAGAGGCAAACGCCCTCAGGGAAGAGGCCTCGAACTACCACAGGCTGCTCATCGAGCAGGCAGACCTCGCACAGGACTACCACGACAAGATGATTGCGCTGTTCAAGCAGGCAGACGAAGTCAGAAAACAGTCCGATGTGGCCCACAAGAAGTTCGTGGAGGCCCAAGAGGCTGCAGACAAAGCCCATGAGCTGTGCATTCGTATCCAGAAAGAGCTCAGAGAGCTCGATAGAATGATAGGGCTGGAAAGGAAGAGTGGCAGAAGGGCAAGGCGCGACTTAAAGCTCGTGAACGAGGCAGAAAAGATATACAAGCAGTTCATAGCTGGCGAGAAGCTGGACACCGAAAAGCTGATGATCCTCCAGAGGTCTGGCCTGCTCTCCAAGAGGTGAGGAAATGGAGGAATGGGTACTGAGCATGCTCGAAGCCCTCGAGCGCAACTCCAAGCTCACGCCAGAGGAGCTTTCAGAGCTCACTGGTGCGAGCCCTGATGAGGTGAGGGCAATGCTTGCCAAGCTCGAGGCCGATGGTGTTATCCGCAGGTACAAGACCGCCATCGACTGGGGCAAGGTGGACAATGGGTTCGTGTATGCCATCATCGAGCTGAAGGTCGTTCTCGACAGGGAGAGGGGATATGATGAGATAGCCAAGCGGCTTGCAAACTTCGATGAGGTGTCATCGGTGAGGCTGGTCTCGGGAGACCACGACCTCTCGCTGACCGTGCGGGGAAAGTCAATGAAGGAGGTGGCCTTCTTCGTCGCGGATAAGATAGCCACTCTACCCCAGATCACGAGCACTGCCACCCACTTCGTGCTGAAGAGCTACAAGGAGGATGGAGTGCTCATGGTCGAGGAGCCCGAGCGCTCAAGGCTCGTGCTCTCGCTATGAGGTGAGCATGAGTGCATCTCGCATCTCAAAAAGAGTGAGGGCAGTTCCCAAAAGCGGTATTCGCAGGTTCTTCGATCTGGCAAGCTCGGTTGAGGACATAATATCCCTTGGAGTGGGCGAGCCTGACTTTTGCACCCCGTGGCACATAAGAGAGGCGTGCATATACTCCCTCGAGACTGGACGCACCTCCTACACATCCAACTATGGTCTTCTTGAGCTGAGGGAGCGCATATCCCAGCACTACCGCTCGAGATACGGGCTCGACTACTCACCCGAGAAGGAAGTGCTCATAACCACGGGGGTGAGTGAGGGGCTCGACATCGCCATGCGCTCTCTCATCGACCCGGGGGATGAGGTGCTCATTGTAGAGCCCTGCTACGTGTCGTACGTGCCCACCGTCAGCTTTGCCGGGGGGGTGCCCGTGTACGTGTCCACCTCGCAGGAAGGGGGCTTTGTGCCCACGTACGAGGACATTTGCTCCAAGATAACCCAGAAAACCAAGTTGCTGGTGTTAAACTACCCAAATAACCCAACGGGCGCCGTGCTCACCAAGAGGGCACTTAAGGAGGTGGCAGACGCAGCGATAGAGCACGACCTGCTGGTGGTGTCCGACGAGGTGTACTGTGAGCTGACCTATGAGGGGACGCACACATGCTTAGCCCAGCTCGATGGGATGCGAGAGCGCACCGTTGTGCTCAACGGCTTTTCCAAGTCCCATGCCATGACGGGTTTGCGGATAGGGTATGCCCTTGCGCCCCCAGATATCATCGAGGCGATGATGACCGTGCACCAGTACACCATGCTGTGCGCACCCATCACAGCTCAGATAGGGGCAATGGAGGCCATCGAGAATGGACAGGATGCCGTATCATCGATGAGAAGAGAGTACGACAGGCGAAGAAGGTTCATGCTCGCAAGGCTCAACAAGATTGGACTGCCGTGCTTTGAGGCAAAGGGAGCGTTCTACCTGTTCCCCTCTGTTGAGAACACGGGCTTGTCGGCAGAGGAATTCACAGAGCGTCTGCTCCAGCAGGAGCATGTGGTGGTGGTTCCCGGCGACGTGTTTGGCCCAAGCGGAAGAGGGCACGTTAGGTGCTCATACGCCACCTCTCTGGAGCATCTGAAGGTGGCCGCCGAGAGAATGGAGCGGTTCGTGGAGGAGTGCAGCAGGCATTGAGCAAATTTTTAGACGATTCATTGTGGGAAGAAAAAAGTTTATTAAGAATAAGGCACCCTCAAGATGCACCTCTTCTATAATGATATATCGTGATGGTCCGCCACAAGTCGTGGGCAGCGGGCAGCCGAGAAGAGGGAAAGGTGATTTGCGATGGATGAAGGCGTGTTCGAGATAAAGGGGCTGGAAAACGTAAAGATATACATCGGAGACATCGGAGACGTCTCTGAGGGAGAGGAGGAAGAATGGGAGCCAGAAGGTCCCACCATGAAGCCAGAGGTGCAAGACCTCAGGGAGTGGGACATGAGGCTACTCAAGAGATACAAACCAGTGTACAGCCCGACCGATGAGACATGCTCTTTCTGTACATATGGCCCATGCGACCTCTCTAAGGGGAAGGAGGGGGCATGCGGCATTGACCTTCGAACCCAGCAGGCAAGGCTGCTGCTGTTCACCGCCCTCATGGGCGCTGCCGCACATGCTGCCCATGGTCGCCACATCCTGCACTACCTCATCGAGCGCTACGGCAGGGACTTCGAGATAGAGGTGGGGCCAAGCGAGCTCAAGACCCCAAACATCAGCGTGGTGCTTGGCATCAAGCCAAGGACGCTCGGAGACCTCGAGGAGGCACTGGACTATGTGGAGGAGCAGCTGACCCAGCTTCTCGCCACGGTGCACACGGGACAGGAGGGCTCGTATCTCGACTTCGAGTCAAAGGCTCTGCACGCCGGGATGCTCGACCACGTGGGGATGGAGGTCGCGGACGTGGCACAGGTTGCAGCCCTCAACATGCCAAAGGCCGATGAGAACGCCCCACTCGTGGAGATTGGTATGGGCGTGATAGACACGACAAAGCCCGTGATAATGGTGGTGGGGCACAATGTGGCTGGCGTGTGGCACATCATGGACTACCTCGATTCTCACGACCTGACCGACAAGGTGGAGATGGGGGGCGTGTGCTGCACCGCCATCGACATGACGAGGTGTGACCCAAAGCGCAAGATAGTGGGCTCGCTCTCCCAGCAGCTCAAGTACATTCGAACGGGCATACCAGACGTGATTGTGGTGGACGAGCAGTGCATAAGAACCGATATGGTTGACGAGGCGAGCAAGCTCCACATCCCCGTGATTTCCACAAACGCCAAGGTGCTCTACGGGCTTCCCAACCGCACGGATGACCCAGTGGACGACATCGTGGACGATCTCGTGTCTGGAAGGGAAAAGGGCGTAATCATGCTGGACTTCGACAAGCTCGGAGAGCTGGTTGCAAAGACCGCCCTCGAGATTGCCCCCATCCGCAGGGAGAAGGGATACACCGCCATCCCAACGGACGAGGAGCTGAAGTGCATGGTGGAGGAGTGCGTGGGCTGTGGGGCATGCCAGATACAGTGCCCGCAGGGGCTTTCCCTCCCAGAGGCATTCGCCCTCGCCAAGAATGGAGACCTGAGCATGCTGGAGCAGCTCTGGGACGAGTGCGTGGGCTGTGGCAGATGCGAGCACGAGTGCCCCAAGGACATACGCATCCTGGACGTTCTTCAGAAGGCCGCCAGAAAGAAAATCTACGAGGACAAGAGCGTGATGCGGGCTGGAAGGGGGCAGATAAGCGACCCAGAGATTCGGGAGGAGGGAAGGAACCTCGTGCTCGGCGTGACGCCCGGGGCGGTCGCCATTGTGGGATGCCCCAACTTCCCAAGGGGCGCAAGGGAGTTGTATGAGGTGGCAGAGGAGCTTCTCCAGCGCTCGTACATCGTGATTGTGAGTGGGTGCTCCGCGATGGAGATTGCCAGATTCAAGGACGATGAGGGCAAGAGCCTCTACGAGCGGTACCCTGCCCGCTTCATCAAGGGCAACCTGCTGAACACGGGCTCGTGCGTGTCCAACTCCTCAATCACAGCCGCCCTGATGAAGGTCGCCACGATATTCGCGAAGAAGCAGGCGAGGGGCAACTATGAGGAGATTGCGGACTACATCCTCAACCGAGTGGGAGCCGTGGGCGTGGCATGGGGTGCATACTCCCAGAAGGCTCAGTCCATAGGGCTGGGGTGCGTGAGGCTGGGCATCCCCGTTATTGTGGGTCCGCATGGGGTGAAGTACCGCCGTGCCTTCATAGGCCATCCCCACAGAAAGGAGGAGTGGCAGATATACGATGCCAGAAACGGAGAGGCCCTGTGGTGTGAGCCAGCGCCAGAGCACCTGATGCTCACCGCCGACACCAAGGAGGAGATGCTGCCGCTCATTGCCAAGCTGTGCATCCGACCATCCGACAACAACCTCGGAAGGATGATCAAGCTCACCCACTACATCGAGCTCTCTGAGAAGTACCTGGGAAAGCTGCCAGACGACTGGCACCTCTTTGTCAGAAGCGAGGCAGACCTTCCCCTCGCCATGAAGGACAGGCTGCTCAAAGTGCTCGAGGAGGAGCATGGATGGAGGATAGACTGGGAGAAGAAGAAAATCATAGAGGGGCCCGCGAAGAAGATGGACGTGTCGTGCCAGCCCACCATTGTGCCAAGGCTGGTAAAGAGCAAGAGAGGTGAGTGAGATGGCAGAGGCGAAGGCAAAATTGGACACCACGAGGCGTGCCGTTCCCTTTGACAAGGCCGACACGGGCACTGTGAAGGCCGCAAAGGCGGTGCCCCCACAGGTAATTGCCAAGACACTCTCGAAGGCTGCTCGGCCCCTGCTGGTGGTGGGCTCCAACCTGACGGATGCCCAGTATGACAGGGTGGCAAAGATTGCATCCAAGATGGCAGGGGTGGCGGCCACGGGCAGCTCTCTCAGACCCCTGCTCGAGCGGGGTGTTAATGCCACGTACGTGAACCTTCACGCCCTCTGTGGCTACCTCACGGACGAGGTATGGAGTGGGCTCGATGGCAACGGCAGATATGATGTGTGCGTGTTCGTGGGGCACATCTACTACCACGCCTCGCCCCTCATCAGGGGGCTTGCCAACTTCTCAGATGTGAAGGTGGTGTGCATTGACAGATACTACTATCCAGCAGCGGACCTCACGTTCGGCAACCTGTCCGAGGAGGACTTCGAGAGAGCACTGGATGCAGTTATAGAGGCAATGGAGTAAGAGTTATCAACGTATGTGTGGAGGGGTTTGCAATGTCTGACGAGTTTCCGTTCGAAATCTCCCCGATGTTCGAGGGAGAGAGGGTGCGCAAGGACGACATGTTCGTGGAGCTTGCGGGACCAAAGAGCATAGGCTTTGAGCTGGTGCGTGTAGCCCAGATGGACGAAATCGAGGATGGCAAGTTCACCCTCGTGGGTCCAGACATCAAGGACATGGAGGAGGGTGGAAGATATCCATACGCAATGATATACCGCATAGCGGGAGAGCAGGTGGAGACAGACCTCGAGGCAATCGTGGAGAGGCGAAACCACGACTTCCAGAACTACATTCAGGGCTACATGCACCTCAACCAGAGGTACGACATCTGGGTCCGCATCCACAAGGACATGATCAAGCGGGGGCTTTCCTCGCTGGAGCAGATTGCCAAGGCAACCATGATGCTGTTCAAGAGCGAGCTTCCCTTCATAGAGAAGATTGAAGCCATCTACATCACCGACGAGGAAAAGGTGAGGGAGGAGCTGGACAGGGCGATGGAGGTGTATCAGGCAAGGGACGAGCGCACCCGCAACCTGCACGACGAGGATGTGGACGTGTTCTATGGGTGCACCCTGTGCCAGTCCTTTGCCCCCACCAACGTGTGTGTGATCACGCCCGACAGGATATCGCTGTGCGGCGCCATCAACTGGTTCGATGGCAGGGCTGCTGCCAAGGTGGACCCAGAGGGTCCCCAGTTCCCCATTCCCAAGGGAGAGTGCATCGACGAGGTGGGTGGAGAGTACACGGGAGTGAACGAGAAGGCAGTGGAGCTATCTGGGGGGGAGTACAGCCGCATAAAGCTGCACTCCTTCTTCGAGTACCCCCACACCTCCTGTGGATGCTTCGAGGTGGTGGGATTCTACATGCCAGAGGTGGATGGCATAGGCTGGGTGGACAGGGACTTCGATGGCATTGCACCCAATGGCCTGCCCTTCTCCACGATGGCTGGTCAGACTGGCGGTGGAAAGCAGGTTGTGGGCTTCCTCGGCATTGGCATCAACTACCTCCGCTCACCCAAGTTCATACAGGCAGATGGAGGATGGAAGCGCACCGTGTGGCTCACCAAGAGACTGAAGGACAAGGTGTACGATGACATCCCGGAGGACATCAGGGATGCCATACCCACGGAAGAGGAGGTCTCAGACCTCGAATCGCTAAAGCAATACCTCATGGAGCACAACCACCCCGTTGTTGAGAGGTGGGAAAAGCCAGAGGAGGAGGTCTCCGAGGGGCCCTCTGAGGAGGCAGTGCAGCCAGCTCCACAGGGAGGCATGCAGGTGTCAATGACACCAATGCAGCTTCCCTCGGGCTTTGCCCCCGTGGTGCCACAGGGCAGCTCTGGTGGGAGGATAAAGATAACCTTCAAGAACGCCGTCATCAAGATAGGCAAGGTGGAGCTAAAAGAGGAGAAAAAGAGAGATTGAGGAGGCATACGAATGGCAAAAAAGAAGCAGAGCGGTGCCGGGCTGATATCCTCTGCAGGCCTCATGCGCTATATGGAGGCAGAGGAGACGAGGCTCAAGATAGACCCCAAGACTGTGCTGGCAATCGGCATTGCCACGGGGTTAGGGGTGCTCGCCCTCGACTTTCAGTTCGGGCTTTGGCCATGAGGGGATGGGGCACTCCCCACACCTCTTTTTATTACACCACTGCTTTCCGAATGCCACGATGAGGGCATGAAACTCCTTGTACAGCTCCACATCTCTTGGAAGGTTTGCCTCGAACAGACGCTGTAGCTCATGGTAGGTGCCCCTCACACCCATGCACGAGAGCATCCGCCTGGTGTATGCATCTATTACGAACACGGGCTTTTCGGCTGCGTAGAGCACGATGCTGTCCGCAGTCTCGTACCCCACGCCCTCCACGCCGAGCAACATATTCCTGAGTTGCTCCCCTGACATCGCATACAGCCGCTGCTCACCCACGTCAACCACGAACTTGGCAAGGGCTTTAAGGCGCTTTGTCTTCTGGTTGTAAAAGCCCGTGCACCTTATACACTCCCTTATCGTCCCATCGTCCGCATTTGAGAGTGCAGCGGGGCTCAATAGCCCCCTCGCCTTTAAGCACCCGATTGCCCTCTCCACATTCTCCCATCTCGTCTGCTGGGTGAGAACCGCTCCCACCATTACCTCGAAGGGCGTCTCAGCTGGCCACCATCCCTGGGGACCAAACATCTCCTCCAGCATCACATACAGGGAGTACACGCTCATCGGGAGCCGTTCAGACGTTCCAGCTTAAAAAGGGTTGTGAGGTGTATGGGAGGTCGAAGCCCTGCATCGACAATAATGGGTGGACTGGGCACAGAAGGCACTATTCTCCGGACACATGCCACACTTGGCCTTCACGATACAGCACGTTCCACCACCCTGCTACGCCAGAGGGCTCGAGCCCTGTGAGTGAAGGCAAGTGCCCACAAAAGCTTAAAATCTCATGCACTAAAAGCAGAATGATGTTCAACAAAGTGCTCGTTGCCAACAGGGGAGAAATTGCCATAAGGATTATGAGGGCATGCAGGGAACTCGGAGTACGGTCTGTAGCCGTATACTCCGATGCTGACAGAAACGCCCTGTTTGCCAAGTATGCCGACGAGGCATATCCGATAGGCGAATCGCCGCCCACCAAGAGCTACCTGAACATCGAGAGGATTCTCGATGTGGCAAGAAAGGCCGAATGTGAGGCAATACATCCCGGATATGGGTTTCTTGCAGAGAACGCCGCATTCGCAAGGGCGTGTGAACAGGAGGGTATCGTTTTCATAGGGCCATCGAGCCACTCGATAGAGCAGATGGGCAGCAAGATTGGCTCAAAGAACATCATGAAGCGAGCGGGGATACCTGTGATTCCCGGGTTCGATGAGCCCCTCGAGAGTGCACAACACGCAAGGCAGGTGGCAGAGGAGATAGGTTATCCCGTGATCCTCAAGGCGTCCGCTGGTGGTGGGGGAATGGGAATGCAGATCGTAAAGGACTCATCCGAGATAGAGGGCGCCTTCGAGAGGGCAAAAAGCGTGGCAATGTCTGCATTTGGAGATGCCACCATATTCATGGAGAAGTATCTGCTCGAGCCAAGGCACATAGAGTTTCAGGTGCTGGGCGACCTCAAGGGCAACATCGTGCACCTGAACGAGAGAGAGTGCTCCATCCAGAGGCGCCATCAGAAGCTCATCGAGGAGACACCCTCGCCCCTGATGACCCCAGAGCTGAGGGAGGAGATGGGCAGGGTGGCAAAGAAGGTGGCACGGAGAATAAACTACCACAACGCCGGAACGGTGGAGTTCGTATACTCACGGGGCAACTTCTACTTCCTCGAAATGAACACCCGCATACAGGTGGAGCACCCCATCACTGAGATGACGACGGGGATAGACATAGTAAAAGAGCAGTTCAAAATAGCGGCGGGTGAGCCCATCAGCTTCTCACAGGAGGACGTGCACATCCATGGACATGCGATAGAGTGCAGAATAAACGCCGAGGACCCGCTCAACGACTTTAGACCCACCCCCTCCAAGATCAGAAGGTACCGCTCGCCCGGAGGTCCCGGGGTGAGGGTGGAGAGCGGTGTACACATGGGCTATGAGATACCGCCCTACTACGACTCCATGATATCCAAGCTCAGCGTGTGGGGCAGAACGAGAGAGGAGGCAATCAGCCGAATGGAGAGGGCGCTGTACGAGTATGTCATCGTGGGCGTGCTCACCAACATCCCATTCCATAAGGCCGTGATGAGGAACGAGCGGTTCCGCTCTGGCGACTACAACACCCACTTCATAGAGCAGTGGGACTTCGTCCCAGAGGTGAAGGAGATCATACGGGCCGAGAAGGAGAAGGGAGACAGTCTCGCCTCTGCCTTCGGGCTTGAGGACAAGAAGCTCGCGGCCATCACCACTGCCGTTGCCGCCTACTCCCATAGCCTAATCGCAGGTGAGCGGCAAAACAGGGGACAACGATAAAAGCCATATACTCGATTGATGGGTGTGAGTCGCTGTGTTCAGTGCAAGGGCAAGGGGCTATGTGGCAGGGCAGTGTGCCCCATACTCGCAAGATTTGCCCATGCCAAAAAAATAGAGGGGCGGCTCTCCTCAACGCTGTACGGTTCCACACCTCCCTCCTTCTTTGTGGGACACACGGGATATCCCACGGTGCTTGCAGGCCCCCTGCTGCCCCCAAATGTGCATGGGGATGAAGCACACCTGTACGATGACCCAGATGCGTGGATGCGCATGGGAATGGACGAGGTGGTGGGCTACAGGGCGTCCATGGTGCGCTCCAGAACAAGAACCCATGTGATGGAGGGCAGGCACTCCCGTCTGATGGATGCGGCCCGCGAGTGTGCCCTCTCAAGCACGCCAGTGGACTCTGAGGTCCAGCTCGAAAAGCCGCCAAGGGTGGAGCTGAGGTTTGACAGCGTGCTCATGCCCATGGGACCATCGGGCACCCTGACTAGGCTGGAGGTGGTGGACAACCCCAACGTTCCCGCGAAGGTGGAGGCGCTCGTGGGGGACACGGACGCCACCGCCACCTGTGCCGCCATGGAGCTATTCGATGCAGGCATCCCTCAGGAGTACATCACCCGCATACTCTCCGCTGGGCTTCTGGGAAGGAAGAGAAGGCTCGTGCCCACCAGATGGGCAATCACCGCCACTGATGACATGCTGGCAAAGGAACTCATACAGAGGGTGCGGTACTATGCACCCGTGGAGGAGTACATGGTGCACTCCGCCGAGAGGTTTGGCAACCACTTCGAAGTGCTGCTGCTTCCCAAGCCCTACATGTACGAGCTCGTGGAGATATGGATGAAAAACACGCTGTGGTCGCCTGAGGGAGATATTATCTGGGACGGAGAGGGTACAAAGAAGAGGGGATACTCCCCGCTTGGAGGGGGATATTATGCAGCCCGCATCAGCGTGCTCGAGCACCTCTCCCAGCTGAAAAGGCAGGCTGCCGTGTTCGTGGTGAGGGAGGTGTACCCCTCATACTGGGCACCTCTTGGCTCATGGGTCATCAAGAAGACAGTACGTGAGGCACTCCTAAGACCCCCAGAGCGGTTTGAGAGCTTCGAGGAGGCAATCGCCAGCATGGCACGCAGGCTCAGAACCCCAAGGGAGAGATGGCTCAGAAGAGATATGCGGGTGATGAATACCCTCACCCAGAGAAGCGTCTTCGAGTATTAGCAACCCCATGCTTTTTTAGTTTAATATTTGTAGTAAAACAAGCTTACTCTATAATCTAATTTCTGACTAAAGTTTAGTTTAGATAGATTATAAAGATTTTTAAAAAAGTTTATAAATAATGGAGGCACATTTCTGATTGGAGGTGATAGATGTGCAATCGTTCATTGTGAAGCACTACTACCAGAAGGAAGTGGACGTGTACTGCGGGACACAGGATGTGTTCAGTGGCAAGGTGGCTGCATGTGCAGACGGTGTGCTCACCCTCGAAAAGGATGGAAAGTACACCCACGTCGCGGTTAACAAGATAATAGCCATGTGGGAGAAGTGATTGCCCTCTTAAGAAGTGATTGCCCTTTTTTATTATTTTCCATGGGTGACCCTTCACTTCACCAGCAATTCTTGGCTGGGTGATGGTGTGCTCCAATGAGTGCGCCACACAAGCACCACACAAGCACCACACAAGCACCACACAAAAAAGCTTATATGTGTTGACCACGGGAATTCGCACTGTTTCCCTTTTGTGCGGGGGTTGCCCAGCCAGGTCAAAGGCGCAAGGTTGAGGGCCTTGTCTCGTAGGAGTTCGTGAGTTCAAATCTCACCCCCCGCATACGCAACATCCAAATGAGATGCGAGAAAGGCTACACCAAGAAGGGCAACTCAACATGCCTCCTTAAGTAGTCATGGAGGCGTTAAGAGAGGTACGAAGCTGTGGAGAGTAGTGCCCATGGACGAGGCAAGGCTAAAGAGCATCCTTGGGATGTTCAAGAGGGGTGAGATCGCCGACGAGGATGTACTGAACCTGCTGAGGCACCTTCCATATCTGGACCTGGGGTTCGCCAAGCTCGATACCCACAGGTCCCTTAGGAGAGGGATGGAAGAGGTAATATTCTGCAGGGGAAAGACGAAAGAGCAGGTAAGAGGCATCGCAAGGGCTCTATCTGATGCCGAGGGCAACATCGTGTTCACCCATGTGGAAAGGGAGCTGTTCGATGTCATCAGAGAGGAGCTTCCCGACGCCCAGTACTACGAGCAGGCGAGAATAGCGGCTTCAGTGAGAAGAGTTGCCACCGAGAGAAGAGAGGGCATAACCATCGTCACAGGTGGGACCTCAGACATCGGGGTGGCAGAGGAGGCTGCAGTGATTGCCGAGCTGCTGGGCAACAGGGTTGAGAGAGTATACGATGTGGGCGTTGCGGGGCTCCACAGGCTGATACCCCACATCGACCTTTTGGGGCGCTCCAACGTCATAATAGCGGTTGCAGGCATGGAGGGTGCGCTGGTCACAGTGGTGGCTGGCCTCACATCGTGTCCCGTGATTGCCGTGCCCACCAGCGTGGGCTACGGGGCAAACCTTGGGGGCTTCTCCACATTGCTGGCGATGCTCAACTGCTGTGTGCCAGGAGTGAGCGTGGTGAACATAGACAACGGCTTTGGAGCTGGGGTGATGGCCCACATGATAAACAGCCTGGCATACAGGAGACGCAATGAGAGCGATGACTGATGGGGTGAGTACATACCACACAAACGAGCCATGAGAATCCTTATATTCATTGAGGATATGGGTTGTGCTGTGCGGTGTCCGGTTGTGCGGGGGTTGCCCAGCCAGGTCAAAGGCGCAAGGTTGAGGGCCTTGTCTCGTAGGAGTTCGTGAGTTCAAATCTCACCCCCCGCATTATTGTTGAATTGGAGAGGGATGCTCGATGTGGTGATTCACAATGGCTTAGTAAAGCCGGCAAAATAGCGCATTAAGGGGTGTGGCTTAGCCACACCCCATTAATCCACTCACGTCGGCTTTTTACAAAAGCCGGCAAAATAGCGCATTAAGGGGGATGGCACAGCCATCCCCCATAATCCACTCACGTGCCAGCTTAGTTAAGCTGGATGACACTCATCACGCGTGGGAGGTGTTGCTTACTGTTGATTACTATGCAACATTGCAGAGACCGTTCTGGTTGTCCGTAACTTTTGTAAAGGGTGTAAATCTCGTTACGACTAACCTTCCAGCTCAAGGCTCTCAAACGAATATTCCAAGAGCCGATAACGTCCCTATCAGCCTCAAAACCACACTCACATTTCAAAACCCTATGCCCATTCGGGCTTAACTTCACCCCACATATCGGGCATAGGGACGAAGTGAAAGCAGGATTAACGAAAACGACACTAACACCCTTCAACTTAGCCTTGTATTCAATGATTGACTGAAGCTTCATAAAACTCCACCGGTGAAGTCTGCCGTTCATCTCAGCAGAGTACCTTATCGAGCTTCTAATCTCGCTCAAGTCCTCCAGAGCGATACCGCCATACTTCTCCGCCATTTCAACAATCTTGTTAGCCAGCTTGTGGTACAACTCATTAAGTTTATTCCTCTCCCGCTCGCCATACTTTTCCAACAGTCTTTTCCTCTTTTTACCAGCCTTGAGCTTTTTCTGAATCTTCCGCCTCTTCACGAAGTAGCCCGTTCTAATCTCCTTCTCGTGGGTAATTATCTGCACGAATTCACCGTTCAGAAGGCTTAGCGTAACGTTGTTCTCGTTCAAGTCCACTCCGATGAAGGCTTTTGGTTCTCTCAACTCGATTTCTTTCGAGAAAACAACGTTGATGAAAATTCCCTTTGATGTTTTTACTAACCACGCTTGGCCGACCTTCCAGTCCTTGAACCGCTCGTGGTATTTCGCCGGGTAGAATTCTAACGCAATTCTGCCTTTTGGCGTTGAGAGTTTCACCATTCCAGCCTCAAGGTCGAGCCTGAAGAGGTGGTCATCCAGCATTATGACTTCTTTCTTAAAAACGGGTTTACCGCTGGCTTTTCCCTTCCGCTCTCTCTTGCGGTAGCTCTTGAAAATGGTCGTAGCCATTTGGCAGGCAGTGTAAACGTAGTGGCTCGGCAGTTCTGGATATTCTCTTCTAAGGCTCTTGTAAGTCTCTTTTTTAAGCCGGTAAAAGCTTGTAACCTTGTTCTCGAAAGCGTAAGTTATGAGGTAGTTCACAATCTCCCGGCAGGTAGAGAAGAGTTCATCTAACCCTTCGGGGAGGTTTTTCAGTTTGAATTTTGCAGTTAGTTTAATCGTCTCGGAGGGCATTCTTTATCGCCTCAATGAGGCGTTTTTTCTTATGAGAACGCATTCCGTAGAGCTTTCCAGCGAAGGAAGTTACGATGGCTAAAAGGTCTTCTACAAGTTCTTTTTCCGGCGTTTTCTCTTCATCGTCGAAGATAACTTCAATCTCGACGCTGTGGGAGCTGAAGTATTGTTCGAGGTAGTGGAAGCCAAAGCAGGTTAGTCTGTCTCGATAAGTTATCACAACTTTGGTTATCTCTCCGCTCTCGATGAGTTTAAAAAGCTGTTTTAAGCCTTTCCTGTTCTCGTTCAGGCCAGAAGAAACGTCCGTGTTCTTATGAGTGTGGGTTTGCTGATGCCTAAGAGTTGTGAAGCTTCTCCTGTACGATAAAGCCGCATACCACACTTCGCCAAAACAAATTATGAAACAAAAATACCTAAACTTTACGATTTTAACTATCTATGAAACAGCCCCCTAAGGCGGACAAGGCTGACCACGACACCCGTGTGTGTCAGAAGACCTATCGAGAGCATCGTGAGGAGAATGACCCCTGTGCTCAGGGTCTCTGCACCACCACTGGTGGAGAGGTATCCGATGCACTGAGAGAGCAGGGCTCCGACCATTATTATGAAGAGCCTCACGTCTCTTCCAGCAAAGGGTACCCTGATCCCTGTTTGATGCCATGTATAGCTGAAAAGTACCGAGCCTGTTACCGCAAGGAAGAACGCCGCCACTCCCTTCCAGTCCAGACCATATGCCCACAGCATGCCCAACAATATGAACACATCCACATACCTGTCGGTTACCGCATCGAAAACCCCCCCAAACCGGGTTTTCATGCTTTTGAGTCTGGCAAGCTCGCCATCACAACCATCCACTACAGAACACACCTGCGCCATCACACCTCCAAGAAGGACATTTCCCGAGAAGAAAATCGCCGAAGATAACAGCCCTATGGAAAACGAAAGAATCGTGAGGTGGTTGGGTGTGATGGAGTCGAACCTTGAGAGCTGTTCGGTAAGTCTTGTGGATAGCCTCCTGTTCAGATGTCTGGAGATACACCCATCATCGGCCTTCTGCAACCCGGACTTCAGTAGCCTTTTCGCCTGCGCGGCATCCTCTGGAGTGTCTATATCTATCCAGAAATCGTCAACACATACATAGCTCAGCTTTCCATCCTTCGCAACTTCGTTCATAACACTGTAAAGCTGTATTTCGTCATTATTTATTAAATTTACAATATAATCGAAGATACCTTTTTTACAGATGAAAAAACCCGTATCGTAGTAGTCGTATCTTTTCAGTTCCTTTCCGATCTCCACGACCCTATCGTCATCCACCCTTACCTTGGTCGCCTCCTCTGGGCTCGTGCATTCCCTGCTCACGAAGACGATGGTGGAGTACGTCTCAGAGCTCTCATCCTCACTGCAGCTGCCAGAAATGGCCTCAGTAAGGATCTCGAAGAAGCCATCAGCATAGTAGTGGTCAGACATCAGGAGAACAAAATCCTCGTCTATCCTCTCTCTGGCGAGAAAGAGGCTGTATCCATTCCCCTTTTTTGGTAAGGAGTTGTGTATTAGACCGATACTGGGGAACTTGGACCTCAGAAACTCCCCAACCTCATCTGAGTGGTAAACGACCACAATATCAGAGGAGGAAAAGCCATATGCCAACAGCTTCCTTAGTGTGTGCTCAATCAGCGGGATACCAAAGAGCTTAAGGAGAGGTTTTGGAGTGTGTATCTCTCTCCCGGACATTCGCTTCCCTATGCCTGCGGCCAGTATCAACACCTTCATGTCTTCCACACCCAGTCAGTCAGCCAGTTCTGAGTACCATCCCTTGAGCATCTCGTACTGGGCATGGGTATTTACAATGCGGGTATCCATGGGACTCTTGAAGAAGAAGGCGAGCTCCTTTATCACTCCCCTACACCCCTTACTCTTTGCGAAGAGCATGAACCTCGCAAGGTCTATCACGAGGGGGGCCGCTACAATGGCATCGATGGCATCCCATATGAAGTACATCTTCATCGTGGTACCGAGGAAACCTTTGAAGTGTATGAAATCGAACGCTGTCTTGTTATCAACAAGACTCGGGAAATAGTCTATTTCTGTGATGGTGTGCGGGGGATATCCCAGCATCTTCTCAAGCACCGCATCTTTGCTCTTCACTTTACTCTGCTTGTTATCCGAATGACTGAGCACCACGCCATCGTAGTCGCCAAGGATGTTGTAGCCCATCCATCCGAGAACTTTGAGGTTACGATATGAGAACATCGGAGCGAGTGTTGTCTTTACAAGGGTTTCACCAGTCTTGCCATCATTCCCAGCATGAGGTACCCCCATCTCCTCAGCGAGCTGCCTGAGTGCGGGAATGTTTGAGCCTGTGCTTGGTGTGAAGTTTACATATGGCAGCCCGTTCTTCAGGGCGGCATAGGCATACAGCATGCTTGCACTCACACACTCCCTCACATCTTCGTCGAGCATCGTTTCAAACCTGTCCAGCGTTTCGTGGTACTTGGGCTCATACCCCACCATGGGCTCAGTGGATGCCAGGTTTATGACGACCGTCTCTCGGTCAGAGAACCTCGCCATGTCGTCCAACAGCCTCTCGACTATCTCCCTCAGGGTGAGCCCCTCATCCTCGAGGGTCTGGAGCCCCACCGAAACACCGCCTTGTGATTTCTCGACCTTCAGCGAGTGGGAGAGCTCCTTTATACCGCTTCCACAGTTCAACGCAGTCCCCTTGGCGGCCTTCACTTTCCTGAGGTCTTGTGCAGCTGCCTCTAAGAGCCCACCATCAAAGTGCCTGTTGTGTTCCCAGTGCTCGAGAGTGGCCTCGTATGCACTTGGCAGACTTCTTATATCGTGTCCACCAAACTCAAACCTGAGGGGAGTGCACTTTCTAACCTCTTCGAAGATGGGGAGCTCAGAGACCAGCCCCGTGGTGTCCGAGAGAGACCCATTCTCAATGGCTTTTGCACCCAGCATCGCAGTAGTAGAGACGATTCCATAAGCACCCACCAACCACATCTTCACACTACCACCTCCAGAATTCTTCTAAGTCAAAATGTTTCACCCAGACTAAGACATCGTGATGGTGAAACAGAAACCTCAATTCATTCTCTTTCGTGCACTTACATTAAAAAGCTTTTTGCAGTTCTCTGGGCTGTGCGAGCCGTCATGGGGTGTTGATTACCGGGTCAACATTACGAAGTAAGCAACATTTGCAAAAGCCAGAGCATGAACGCTTAAAAACAAACGCATGCATACACTTCGCGCTATACCACCACTGCTTCTAATGAGCGAGGATGGGAGCTGGGCAGTTGTGCAGCAGCGCATGTGGGTGCTGCAGAGGGCGTACGAGCTCCAGCCCTCATGTGGGGTACAAAGGCGAGCTGGAAGGACGCCGTGAAGTACACATTCAGCCATGGGGGAAATAACTAAGGAGAAAGCAGGACTCCCAACCATTCCCCAAGAAGCACGATGCCCGCAAGCATCAACACCAGAATCAGAACCACCCTCAAAGGTGCCAAGGGTATCCTTGAGTTCAAAGAGACCCCCATATATGCGCCGGGAATGGTTCCGGCTATGAGTAATAGGGCAATTCCATAGTCCACATAGCCAAACCAGAGGTGAGTCAGGCTCCCGATCGTGGTGAGCAAAAACCCATGGAACAGGTCGGTGCCCACAATTCTCTTGGGGGAAAGCGCCGTAAAGCCAAGGAGAAAGAACAGCACGAGGGTGCCACTGCCCACCGAGGTGAACTGCACCAAAAACCCAACTGTAACACCCACTGTTATTAGCTTCCAAACGCTGGGAAGGCTCACACTGTGCGGCTCACGGGCATGGAACTCCTCCCCCCTTACCACGCGGATGAGCATGAGTATGGATATAATAACCAGTACAACTCCAAGGGCGAGCGAGGTGTACTTATTCAGCAAATCCTCACCAAATGCACCCCCACCAAACCCTATTAAATATCCTCCCAGCACACTTCCCGGAATGCTTCCCCCAAGCAGACTGCCCACGAGCCTCTGGTCTATATTTCGCCTCCTCATGTGCAGCAGAGAGCTCAGGGCTTTGGTGGCTGTGGCATAGAGCAGGTCAGTGCCCACGGCTACGCTGGCCGGTATCCCAAAGAATATGAGGGCTGGGGTCATGAGAGCTCCTCCACCCATTCCCGTCATGCCCACCAGCGTCCCTATCAAGAAGCCAAGAAGCACAAAGATTATGTCCATCTGCCCAACCTACCCATACACTTCTTAATGCGTATTAGTTATGTTTTGTTCACTTGACATAAACTATAACGTATATAGTTAGTATTTAATCTTATTTATTCTGACAATTTTCCACGACCATAACAAAAATGCCCATTTAGAATAATTTATATACTACACAACGCCACTACCCCCACATGATAGTGGAGATGGTGTACCAGCCATCGTGCGGTGCATGTGCCCTTGTCAGAGAGGTGCTGCTCACGAGACTTCCAGCACACATACACTTCAGAGAGATCAACGCCGAGAGCCCAGAGGGAGAGAGCTTCATTGAGAGATACGGAATCGTCTCCACACCCGCAGTGCTCGTCGATGGAAAGCTGCTCGCAGAGGGGATTACAGGAAGAAAAGAAATGGAGAGAGTACTCGAGTTGATTGGGGTGTAAAGGGTTGAGGTTCGAAAGATACCACCCAGACAATCTGAAGCGACCCTCCTCTGGATACATCAACATCCATCCCATACAGAGAGGTGGCATTCTCACACCAGAGGCCAGAAAAGTGCTGCTCGAGTGGGCAGATGGGTATTCTGTGTGTGACCTGTGCTTTGAAGGGAGGGTGGACACCATAAAGAAGCCCCCAATTGTAGAGTTCAAACAGGATGTCGCAGAGTTTCTGGGGATGGATGATGTCAGGTTCACGGCAGGTGCAAGGCACGCCATGTTCGTGGTGATGAGCGCATTTGAAAGGGGGGAGGTGGTGGTACTGGATAGCCTTGCCCACTACACCTCATATCTCGCAGCCGAGCTATCGGGGTTGAAGGTGGTGGAGGTGCCAAATACGGGCTACCCTGAGTTCAAGGTGGACCCGGAGGCGTATGCCATGACCTTTGAGAGGGTCAGAGAGGAGTACGGGAAGATGCCAGCCCTTGCCCTGCTGACCCACGTGGATTACAGGTATGGGAACGTTGCTGATGCCAAGGCAGTGGGTAGGGTGTGCGAAGACTACGAGATTCCCCTTTTGCTGAACACGGCATACAGCTCTGGAGTCATGCCAGTGGATGGCAGAAAGCTCAGGGCCACGTTCGTCGTGGGAAGTGGACACAAGAGCTGGGCTGCCACGGCACCGATGGGCATCCTTGCAACCACCTACGAGTTCTGTGAAGGTTTGTTCAGGAAGTCCAAGATCAGGGGAGAATGGAGTGGAAGGGGCTTCTTTAAAAAGGAGGTTCCGCTATTCGGGTGTGCTCCAGTGTATGGGCTTCCCCTCATAACCCTCATGGCATCCTTCCCGCGAGTGGTGGAGCGGGTGATGCACTGGGACGAGGAGGTCGAGAAGGCGAGGTACTTCGTCGCCCAGATGGAGAAGATTGTAGGAGTGCACCAGATTGGCATGCGACCAACCGAGCACACACTGAACAACTTCGAAACGCTTCCCTTTCATAGCATTGCCAAAAAGCACAAGAGAGGGGGGTATTTCCTGTATAGTGAGCTGAAGAAGAGGGGAGTTGTGGGTGTATATCCGGGAATGACCAAAAGCTTTAAGGTAAACACCTATGGACTCACCAATGAGGAGCTGGAGAAGGTGATATGGGCATTCAGGGACATAGCAGAGAAGAGCGGGCTCGAGATAGAGAGCTAAACGTTCAAAGGTTCAGGAGGTTCTTCGAGCTTCCACACCACATCGTGGGTGTCAGGCTCCTAACCAAGCCATTAGAGGGGTGTGGAAAACGGATGCGCTACTGTGAGGGTGTGAGAAGGAGCGCCCTCTATGGGGAGAAGCTGGTACTCACCGAGAGAGAGCTGACATGTGGGGGAGCAGAGGTTGCGCTTGGTTTCTCAAAGCCATTGTTTGGGGAGGCAAGGCTATCGGGGACGAAGGGTGTGCTCCTCTCACCCCTCCAGAAAATGGATGAGGCCGATGTGGTGCTCATCGTGGCAACCCCCTCCAGAATCATGAGGATTGCAGAACTCTACTCCAAGATAGAGGGGCCCATAGAGGCGAGCTTCAGTGGGGATGCTGCCGTGTGTGGCGAGGCCACTGCCACCCCCTTTATAGAGGGCACTCCCAATCTCTCGATGCTGTGCAGCGGGGCAAGGTTCTTTGCAGGATACAGAGAGAACGAGGTGGTGCTCGGAATGCCCCTTGAAGTCTTCGAGAGGCTATCAGCCACCATCGTGGAGGACTCGATTACGAGAGCGCTGTGTGGCTGCCTGATGGACGATATCCCAAAGCCGCTCGTGGACAAGCTCGTGAGCATGGGGTTTGAGAAGGCAACTGACCATTTCATGGGCTACTTTGGCAACAGCATCGTGAGGCTTCATGTGCTAAAGGACGATGATATGAGTGAGTTTTCTCTGCATCTACCCGTGAGGTTTGGAAGTGAGGAGGAGGCTAAAAGAGCCATTGAGAGTGCAACTGGAATGGAAATTAATCTCAGAAGGAGAGAGAACTGGGTGGACATAGCCCTCGTGGTGAGCATGCACGAGCCCCTCCATAGGGCATGCAGAAAGGAGTACTTTGAGGAGGAGATAAAGAGGGCAATAGAGGGGATGTTGGAGGCAGAAAGAAAGCTCAGGAAGGCAGTGCTGAAGAGGTCATCTTCTCAAGACCAGCCTCCAAACACCGCGTGATAGCTCACTTATCTCGAGCACCTCCCCATCCTCCATCTGTACGCTCCTTGGCAAATCCACGAGGGCAGGCTCGTGGTCGATGAGAACCTCGAGTACCTCACCCTTCTCCATCTGCTCGAGGGCAAGCCTCGTCAGCACAAACGTAAGGGGGCAAACCTCGCCTCTCAAATCGAGCAATTGAGTTCCCTCACTCATTCAAGCTCACACCCCTGTTGAGCATACTGCTCCAGATGGATGTCGAACGCTCCTTCGTCAGAGCACACGGGGCACTGTGGGTTCCTGTGCACAACCACCTCATCGATGTCCATGGTGAGCAGGTCGAGGTGAAGAAGTCTGCCAACCAACGTGTTCCCTGTGCCAAGGAGGAGCTTTATGGCTTCTGCCGCCTGAAGGCTTCCAAGCACGCTGGTGGTGATGCCAAGCACGCCTGCCTCCTGACAAGTGGGCATGGCCCCCCTCGGGGGCGGACTGGGAAATATGCACCTATAGCAGTGCCCCCTTCCTGGCACAATGGTTGTGAGCATCCCCTCCAGCCTGAGTACTGAGGCGTGCACCAGTGGCTTATCCTCGAGCACACACACATCGTTGATGAGATACCGTGTGGGGAAGTTGTCTGTACAGTCCAGCACCACATCATACTCCGATACCAGTGTCCTCGCATTCTCGGGGGTCAGGGCACATGGGTACGCTTCCACGGCCACGTCCTCATTGAGCTGCTCCACGAAGTGGTGAGCAGAGAGAGCCTTGTTGAGGCCCAAGCGACCAGCATGAATGGTCTGCCTGTGCAGGTTGGTGATGTCCACGAGGTCCCCATCCACAATGCCCAGCCTGCCCACACCAGCTCCCGCAAGGCACTGGATTGCTGGGCTTCCGAGCCCTCCTGCTCCCACGACGAGCACGGAGGATTTCAGCAGTCTTTGCTGGCCCTCGCCCCCCACCTCTGGGACGAGTATCTGCCTTGAGTACCTCTTTATCTGCTCTCGACTGAGCACCTCTATCCCCCCGAAACCGCAGGAAGAAATGTGACCTCATCCCCGTCCTCGAGTCTGGTATCAAGACCAGCGAGGTGGTGGACGCTCTCACCGTTTACGAACACATTCACAAACTCGTTTAACCCTTCATTGTTAATCACCCTTTGAGCGAAGGATGCTCCATACCTTTCGCTCAGGTGCTCTATCAACTCCCTCAGGGTAATGTCCTCAATATCGAGCTTCACCCTTCTTTCCCCTGTGAGCTGAGCGAGCACAGAGGTGAACTTCACGCGCAGCACGATATCACCTCCTCGACCTCCTCGATGCGCCCATCTATCCTTATTGGCTCTGAAAGGTGGGGCACCAGTGCCTCTGGGGTCTTCAGCCCATTGCCCGTGAGGTATGCCACCACCACCTCGTCCTCGTCGATGCGCCCTCCATCAACCAGCCGTTTTAGGGCGGCGATGGTGATGCCTCCAGCAAGCTCTGTAAACACACCTTCCGTGCTCGCGAGCAGTTTTATGGCCTCAATCGCCTCGAGGTCAGAGGGGTCCTCAGCATAACCTCCGCTCTGCTCGACCACCTTCTTGGCAAACGTGCCATCTGCTGGGTTCCCGATGGCAAGACTGTGCACGAGGGTGCTCCAGCTTCGTATGGGCTCCACCTTTGTGTGCTCCTTGATAGCCCTCGCCACAGGAAAACCCTCTGGCTGAGCGGCATTGAACTTGACCGAGGCTTCCTCCACCAATCCCACCTGCTCCAGCTCGGCAAAGCCCCTGTGGATGGCACACAACAGTGCACCAGATGCCACGGGCACGACCACTTGGTCGGGGACTGTCCATCCAAGACGCTCTGCAGCCTCATATGCGAGGGTCTTGCTGCCCTCGGCATAATATGGTCTGAGGTTTATGTTCACAAAACCCCAGTCATCCCTCTCCTCGGCACACTCAGTGGCAAGCCTGTTGGCGTCGTCATATGTGCCATCCACCTCTATGATGTGGGCTCCGTGAACCAGCGCCTGCGTGAGCTTGCCCTTCTCGAGCCCTTTTGGGATAAATACGTATGCGGGAAGATTCGCCACTGCTGCATGAGCAGCGAGACTTCCAGCAAGATTGCCCGTGGAGGCGCACCCAACGGCGGTCATCCCAAACTCCAGTGCCTTGCTCACGGCAACCGATACCACCCTGTCCTTGAAGGAGTATGTGGGGTTGGTAGAATCGTCTATGAGGTACAGCTGCCTCAGCCCCAGCGCATTCCCCAACCTCTTGGCATGAATAAACCTCGTGAATCCCGCTCCAAGGTCAACAACCTCTCCATCCACTGGCAATAGCTGCCTGTATCTCCAAATGCTGGGTGGACCCCGAGCTATCGTTTCTCTCGATATCTCAATGTCATCCCATTCATACCTCGGCTCAAGTGGCCCAAAGCACTCAAAGCACGTGTATAGCGGCTCTGGAGGGTAATCTGCACCACAGTTCCTGCACACAAGTCCCATTACGCTCATGGGGATTACATCCCCTATACCTCTATATATATTTTTTGAATGAGGATTATTACTAATCTTATATCAGACGAATATCACGGGCGGCTTTGCCTTTGCAAAGAAAGCGGATAGCTCACTAACCGAGCTCACCCACTCCGGAAGCTCATCCTCCGATATTCCCAGAATCTGCATACTCCCCGAACATGCCATCACCTCAAAGCTGCCAGAGCGGGTATCCATGACCTCGCTAAGCTCCCTTCCAAGGGCAGCCATATACTCGAGGGGCTTTATCTCACCCTCCAAAAGCGCTCTCCTTATGAGCTCGTTCTTATGGGCATCTCCGCACTCCACATCATCGGGATGTCTCAGCCTCTCAAGCGCCCAGTAGGAAAAAAACATCACCACATCCTCACCCATGGCCACGTTGAGTGCTGCTATGCTCATTGCGTGGTAAATCTTGTCCCACTCTCCACTGTGTACGATTATTCCTACCATATGCTCACCTTCTTCTCAGATAGATGTAATACGAGCCCTCTTCTGCATACCACCCCACGAGCTCGCCCTCCTCCTTAAGCTCGCGTGGTATGGTCTCAGCAGAACGGGGATTGGTCACCCTCACTCTCAGCACCTCGCCCCTGCCCATCTGTAGAAGGGCGACTTTGGTTTTGAGCGTGGGAACTGGACACGCTGCACCTCCAAGGTCAAGCTCGAGGTCAAACTCTATACTCACATGGTTTTTCCCCACGTTCATCCACCTCTACAAACGGGTTTTCTATCCCCAAGAGGGCTCTTGCCACCTCCTCCCGAAGCATCTCATGGGGCACAATGCCCCTCGTGAGCTGCTGCCTGATGCTCGTGCCGCTGAACTTTATGTGTGCCTGCTCATCATGGGGGCATATGTCCTCACTCACCACGCCCCCACACCTCTTGCAGTAAAACATCGCCTTGAAGAACAGGGGCACTATTCCAAGGTCTGGGTACTGCTTAAAGACTTCCTGCGCCTCATAGGGCTTGTAGTAATCCCCCACCCCCGCATGGTCCCTTCCCACGATGAAGTGGGTGCACCCAAAGTTCTTTCTCACAATGGCGTGGAACACTGCCTCCCTTGGCCCAGCATACCTCATCTCGGTCTTCCAGATGCCAAGAAGCGTCCTGTGTTTGGGGTAGTATGCAGACAGCAGAGCCTCATAACCCGCAAGAATCGCCTCATCCGTGAAGTCACCTCCCTTCTTTCTGCCTATCACGGGATTTACAAAGAGGCCGCTTTTCCCATTATAGAGTGTGTCGAGCACCATCAGCGCGCTCTTTTGCACAAACTCGTGGCCAAGATGAGGCGCATTTCTTGTCTGAAATCCGACGACGTGCTGCCACCCCATCTTCCTTATGTGCTCTCGAGTCTCCCTGGGTGTGAGGTCATACTTCGGGAACCGAGCATCCACAGTCTGTATGAACGATATCTTCCCGCCCACGAGCACATCCTTGAGACTCAGCACCTTGCATACGCCCGGATGGCAGTGGTCCATGGTACAAAAGACCCTCTGGGCATACTCCTTGCGGTCATACCTATATATCTCCTCGACCTCGAGGAGACCCACGGGCACGCCCTGGTGCTCAAGTAAAGCTGTGTCCGCCTCCCTCACATCCTGCTTTCTGAGCTGCTCCTCATCCACATCCAGCACAATGGGTATCGTCCAGGGGACCCCATCTGGAAGTCTGCCACTTCTGACCACGGATATGAACTCCTCTGAGCACATGAAGCCATCGAGTGGGCTGTACACACCAGTCCCTATGTTCTCCATATCGAGGGCGGCATCCCTCGATATCGAGAGCCTCGGAACCCCCGCCAGCTCTGAGAGCACGGAAGGCGGGGACAGCCTCTCGACCAGCCTTCCACCATGGGGTCCTACCTCCTTCATCTCACCACCTGAAACCTGTACTCCTCAATTGGCTTTCCGCTCTCGAGTATCTGAAACACGACATCCTTCCCCTCGTGCCATGCCCTCATCTCAAACCTCTGGGAGCCTATGTGCTCTGGAAGGGTGAGAGAGAGGGCATGGGTGGGGCACTCCTTGACGCACGCAAGGCAGTGCCAGCACCTACCCACCTCCATCACCTCTGGGTAATCCTCCACCACGATGACGTTGGAGGGGCACACCATGGCACACTTCCCACAACGAGTGCACACGTCCCTCTCGACTCTGAGTGGCATCACGCCATCCCCCCTGACCTCGTGAACAGCTCAAAGCCTCTCCTCCACACGGAGTTCACAAACCTCACATCACTGCTTATTTCTGGATAATCAGCCCTCATCTGAAATCCCTGCATCCTGGTCTCTCTTCGATATAACATGTGCCTGACCACTGCCTCGGCGAGCCACAGCCTGTCCCTTACCTCATGGCACCAGAGAAGCTCCTTTGGAGATGAGGCACCCATCCTCTCGCTCTTAAGGCCCTGGATGTCCCTGAGGGCTCGTTTCAGGCTCTGCTCAGTGGAGTAGTAGAACCTGCTCATGCCTCCTGCATTGTAGTCCATGGTGTGCTGAAGCTGCCTCTCTACGCTGAGGGGCGATACTCCATCGTGCTCAAGAGGGCGGAGATACTGCTCAAACGTTTCCTCCACCACCCCCATCTCTGGGGAAGGCGCCCCATGGGTCTGCTCAGCGATTGCACGCGCTGCAATCACACCTTCTGCAAGCGCTCCGCCCACGTGACTGAGCGGGACACCGCCAGCTGCATCGCCCGCTGCATACAGGCCTCTGAGAGTGGTTCTCCTGTCGGTATCTATCCAGTACCCAGCGATGGTGTGGCTTCCAGTGATATAGGGCTCAGTGCCCTGCACCTCGAGGGGTTCTGTGGTGATGTCTATGCCGCGTGCCGCAAGGAACAGCGCAAACAAGGGCCATCCGTTAAGGTAAAGCAGTTTCAGCTTCTCAGCCTGCTCTCTCGTGAGGCCCCTCGTGTCTATGCACACTGGAAACCTCCCCTCCATCACCTCTCTCGTGGGTGCATACAGCCTGAGGGAAATTGGGGCACTCTCACCCCCCACATTGGCATATCTCGTCTTCATGAACTGCTCTCCTCTGGCATTTATGAGGGGAGCCTTGAAGCCCACTGCAGTAATGCCAATGGGAGCGTTCACATCCTTCAGGCGCAGTGGAATGAAACGGACCTCCAGAGACGTCATCTCGGCACCCGCCCTAATTCCAAGGGAATATCCACTTCCCACATTGCCTGGCGGATACCACGATACTGAGTAAGGTCTATACAGCCCACTCGCCCCTCCGGTGGCCACCAGCACGCTCTTTGCCCTCACAAAGTATGGCTCTGCTGTACTCACATCAAGGGCGTACACCCCACACACGGCATCCTCCACATGTACATCGAGGGCATACACCCCCTCGAGTATCGTATCTGCATGCTCCATCGCCATCTTGGCGAGTGTGGGCTTTATGTATTCCCCACGTACCCGCACACCCCACCTTCCCTGCCTTGCAGGCTTCCCATTTTCTCTCTCCATGTACAGCCCGTATTCCTCAAGAATGGAGACCGCATACGGGGTGTGCTCAATCATGGTGAGAGCGAGGTCATCGCGAACAAGCCCCATTCCCTGAAACCTCACCCACTCCACAAAATCCTCTGGTCTCTCGCCCTCGTGGAGGTATGTGTATATTGCATTCACACCCGGGGCAAGGCAGCCTCCCCTCTTAAGGCTGGACCTTTCGAGCACTGTGATGTGAAGGTGAGGATTTGCCCTCCTGAGTTCGAGAGCTGCCATGCATCCCGCTGTCCCACCGCCTATGATTGCCACATCGGTGTCAATGATGTCCATCAATCCTCACCACTATTCTGAATATACCCCCTTCTTTTTCCACTTCCACACGATACCCTCTCTCCCGAAGCACCATGGGTATATCCCTCGCAGAAGGAGGGTTGTTCGTGATTACCACCAGCGTACCCTTGCCCACCTTGCCCAACGCCATCTCAGTAAAGAGCTGGGGAAATGGGCACACGCTGTCCCTGACGTCCAGCTCAAAGCGGCCATCCTCTACCATCCTCAACTTCAACTCCATCTAATCACCTTTCTCTACTTCGACTGTGCGTGCAATGTGCTCCAGCATATCCTCAAAGCCATCGTACCCCCCTTCTCTGTACTGCTCCACGAGCTCACGCACGGCATCCACGCACTGGGCTGGGGTGAGCCCTGTGGCCACTCGCCTTCCCATTCTGCCCATACCCAAACGCCCGCCTACGAAAAGGTCATACGTGGAGCCCCGTCCCATAAAGCCTATGGGGGCGAGCTGGTGGGCGCAGCAGCCGTTCTGGCATCCACTCACGAACACTCTCGTGTGCACACCCTCTCTCTCCAGCAACCCCACCACCCGTCTCATTAGTTCCTTGGCATGGACCTCCCTCGTCTTACCACAAAAGTCGCTCGCACATCCAATCGAGGTGTAGTATGAGGGGGTAACGTCTTTCCACAGCCCTCTGGCCCATAAAGCCCCTCTTAGGGCATCTGGCTCATCCACATCCACGAAAGTGATGTTCTGAGAGGGTGTCAGCCTGAGTTCACCACTGCCATACTGCTCTGATAGGGCGGCAATGGTCTCAAGCTGCTCAGCCGATGTAACCCCTCCGGGCAGTGGCAGGGTGAGGTAGTGTCTTCCATCGTCCTGAATGCCCTCCCCCTCGTGCACATTGGAGGAGAGCGCTGGCATCTCGGCAATCTCCTCGAGGGGGCCCACCTCACTCTCGAGATGAGTCCTTATCCTCGACAGCCCCCATGTGTCCACGAGATACTTGAACCTCGCCTTGGACTTGCTCTCCCTGCATCCTCTGTCCCGATGCAGCCTAACAAGGCTAAGTGCAACGTCAAACACCTTATCCTCTGGCACAAACACCCCCATGGGCTCTGCGATGCGGGGGCCAGGCTCAGTCTTTCCAGCCCCACCACCGACCATGAGGGCATATCCCTCCTCCCCCTCATGGTTCACGCCCACAAACGACAGGTCATTTATCTCTACCCTCACGCAGTCAGTGCCGCACGCCGTGAATGCCATCTTGAACTTCTTTGGCATATCCAAAAACTCCCGATTGCCAGAGAAGAAGCGTGTGAGCTCAATTGCATGATTGTGGACACCTCTACCCACCTTCCCAGATAGTGGGCAGACCACTACGTTCCTCACATCTCCATGGCCAGCACCAGAAAATGCCTGCCCACACATATCTGTGGTAAATCCCAGCTCGTCCATCCTCGAAAAAAGCTTCAGGGCGTCGTCTGCCTCTATCCAGTGGAGCTGTATGTCCTGCCTGTCGGTAATCTCGGCATAGCCCCTTCCAAACTCCCGCGAGAGTTCAGCCACCCCTCTGAGCCTATCTGCACTCAGTATACCGGCTGGAACCTTGAGCCTGACAAAGTGAAGAGAGCCCATTCCGCTATCCCTTCCAAGCGAGAACCTCCCAATGAACCTCGCATACTCCCCCACATCTAGTGATATGTCCATCAAACCACCCCTTCCAACTCATACCCCCTGATAATTAAAATTAACGATGTTAACAACAGAAGGTTATCCATCTGTTTGAGGTGAGCCTTGCTCTCTCGAGAGGTGGTGTGTCCTCACGTAAGGATAAATATCAATCAGTATACACGTTGGGTGATGTCGCGCGAGCCAGAGTATTTCACCCACCCAATGCTAAAGGAGAACAGCCTTGCCTATCGCAGCTATCAGATGGAGCTGGCAAGCCGTGCCCTCGAGGGCTCGAGCCTCGTGGTGCTTCCCACGGGGCTTGGAAAGACTGTGGTGGCTGTGCTCGCGATGGTGGCAAGACTCACACAGTTTCAAGAGGGTAAGGTGCTCATGCTCTCGCCCACCAAGCCCCTTGTGAGCCAGCACACATCCTTCCTCAAGAGGGTGCTCACGCTGGACGATGAGGTCGTGATGCTCACTGGCGATGTGCCACCCTCCAAGAGGGCAGAGCTCTGGAGAGATGCGAGAGTGATCGTATCCACACCGCAGGTGATTGAGAACGACCTCGTGGCAAAGCGCCTCGGACTCGAGGATGTGGTGCTCGTCGTGTTCGACGAGGCGCACAGGGCAGTGGGCAGCTATGCATACACCTACATCGCAAAGAAATACCACGAGCAGGCGGAGCATCCCCTCGTGCTCGGAATCACCGCCTCTCCTGGAGCGAACGAGGAGAGGGTGAAGGAAGTGTGTGAGGGACTGGGGGTGGGGGCCGTGTACACCAAGAGCGAGCATGACCCAGACGTGAGAAGATACGTGCATCGAAAGGACATCGAATGGATAGAGGTGCCCGTGCCAAAGGAGATGATGCAGCTTCGCAATGAGCTCGAAAAGGTGATGGAGGACAGGCTAAGTGAGCTGGGAAAGCTGGGAGTTGAGGTGAGTCGAAGGCCCACCAGAAAACAGCTGCTCGACGTTCAAAAAAAGCTGATGGTAAAGCTGAGGTTTTCCCCAGAGCCGTGGGTGTACAGAGCGGTATCGCTTGTAGCGGAGATGCTCAAGCTCAGCCATGGGGTGGAGCTCGTGGAGTCGCAGGGAATGTCGGCATTCAGAAAGTATGCCGAGCGACTCAGGAGAGAGGCTTTCTCCTCAAAAGCCAGCAAGGCTGCACGACGGCTCATTGAGGATGTGCACTTCAAGAGGGCGCTTTTTCTGCTGGAAGGCGTGAAGGTGGAGCATCCCAAGCTGAAAAAAGTGTGCGACATCGTAAAGGAGGAACTTTCAAGAAATCCAGATTCCCGTATAATCGTGTTCACCAACTACAGGGACAGCTCAGTGGTGGTCGCCGAGGCGCTATCCGCCATCGAGGGGGTACGAGCCACGAGGTTCGTGGGGCAGACGAGCAGGCAGGACGACAGGGGGCTATCCCAGAAAGAGCAGATAGACATCATCGAGCGGTTCAAGGCTGGAGAGTTCAACGTGCTGGTGGCGACCTCGGTCGCCGAGGAGGGGCTGGACATACCATCCACCGACCTTGTGGTGTTCTATGAGCCCGTACCCTCTGAGATACGCTCCATCCAGCGAAAGGGCAGGACTGGAAGGGCAAGGGTGGGAAGGGTGGTCGTGCTCATCGCAAAGGGAACGAGGGATGTGGGAGCCTATTGGTCGAGCGTGAGAAAGGAGAGGCAGATGAGCCAGCAGATGAGGGGCTTGGAGCACGTAGCCCAGAATGAGATGGGGGAAAAGGACAACGAAGCAAGGCCCCCAAGGCCCCAGAGAGCGCTGAGCGAGTTTGGCGGGAGCACACCAAGTGGGAGCACACCAATAGTGTACGTGGACTCCAGAGAGCTGAGATCCCAGGTGGTAAAGGTGCTCGAGGAGCTGGGGATGGATATCAGAGTGGACACCATGGAGGTCGGGGACTACGTGGTCAGCGAGCGGGTGGCGATAGAGAGAAAGACCACACCTGACCTGCTGAGCTCGTTCATCGATGGAGAGAGGGACCTCTTCCTACAGCTCTCAGACCTCTCACGCTCCTATGACCGCCCCCTGCTGGTGGTGGAGGGTGAGGACGTGTACACGGCGCGAAGGGTGCACCCCAATGCCATAAGGGGGCTGCTTGCCTCCATAGCAGTGGACTTTTCAATACCCCTCCTGTTCACGAGGGATGAGCGGGAGACAGCAGAGCTCATTGCCATCCTCGCAAGAAGGGAGCAATCAGAGAGGGGAGAAAAGCCCATCATTCGTGGCAAGAAGAGCGCGAGGACCCTGCCCGAGCAGCAGGAGTACGTACTCTCCTCCATTCCCGGCGTGGGGCAGAAGGCTGCCCGCAACCTCCTTAAGCACTTTGGCAGCATTCAGGCAGTGCTCAACGCATCTGAGAAAGAGCTTCAACAGGTACCCCTCATCGGAAAGAAGACCGCCCGCCTGATAAGAGAGGTGGTGGGAAGTGAGTATAAAGGCTGACCTCCTCCCCGCCCTGAAGGGCGAGGGTTCCCCATAGGGGAGCCGTGGGGGAGCCGGCTCGCATCTGCCTCACAGCAGGGTCATTGCCTTCGGTTGGTGTCATCGGGCTGGGTCAGAGCAACCCTCTTAAGGGGTGCTTACATGGCTGAAAATAAAAATGTTTCGGAAAAAGCGGGCTTTCCTCCCCTTAGAGGCTTCCAGCCCGCAAGGAATTGGGTGGTCTTCTTGCGGTATTAAAAAAGAGGGGAAAGAGATATGCTCTCAATCCACCTTCCTTAGGTCTGCTATGTAGTCGTAGAGGAAGGCTGCCACGAGTGCCCCCACTATCGGACCTATGAGGTAGATGGGGAACTGCCACCAGAGGTTTGCACCTCCAAACAGAAAGTCAACGAGATAGGGTCCAAACGTACGGGCAGGGTTGAGCGACGAGCCAGTGATGTTGCCCACGACTGTAATGTCTGCAGCCACCACGAGCCCTATGATTAGTCCAGCAAAGCCCGCTGGGGCTCTCTTATCCACTGCAGTGCCCATGATGGCGAGCATCAGGAAGAATGTGACCACCGCCTCGCACAAAATCGCCTGACCATAGCTTACCCCTGCGAACATTGCGGTCGCACCAAGACCTGTATCAACCGCACGAGAGCCGAGTATGCCCACAATGGTGAGCGATGCGAGGGTTGCACCTATGAGCTGCGCCACGATATACCACGCCATGTCCCTTGTGGGAAAGCGCTTGGTTGCCCAGAGGGCGATGGTCACCGCTGGGTTGATGTGTGTTCCAGAGATGTGCCCAAAGGTGTATATCATGGCCGCCACAGCGATGGCAAATGCCATGCCTATCGCAAACCAAGCCGAGATGTTTATTCCTATGTTGAAGCTGTTGCCAGCATAGGGTGTCCATCCCCTCATGAGTAGCACAGTGGTCACTACGGCCCCAGTGCCCAAGAACACGAGCACATAGGTGCCAACAAGCTCGGCAACAGAGCGCTTAAGAAGACTTATCTCTGCCATTTCCTCACCTCACAGAAAAAATGTGTGAAAGGTGCGTCTGAGACCAGACACACCAGGACACCAGGGTATCACACCGCCTCCGACCAGTTGCAGTAATCGCACTTGTAGTCGAAGTAGTTGGCTGCACAGAACTTGCACACCCTCGCTGGGGAATGAGGCTCAGTCTTGTGCAGAGCGATGATGTTGGTCATCAGCGTGGCTGTGACCGGCTCGCTCGTGAGCAGACAGGGGAAGTCTGCAAGCCTCATGAGCGCAGAGAACCTCACAGTGATGGCACATGCTGGATAGGTGTACCACTGCGGGTTGTTCAGCACCTCGTTCTGCTCGACGGGGGTCAGGTCAATCGGTATGCCCTGCACCTTGCATCCAGCCCCCCTCGGCGGATGGTCGATGATGCGCTCTCCCCTCTCTATCATGTCCATGAAATCCACGTTGTGCAGCTCGGCTGCCGCACCTCTCTTTGGATTGGTGAGCACGAGGTTGTGGAACCTCTTCACGAGCAGGTCGAGCACCATCATGGTGGTGAAGCCATCCATCCAGAGAATCTTCGTGGTGGCTGCTGCTGTCGCACCAGTGGCAACGGTGAGCACAGAGTACTCGTTCTTGAACTTGCCCTTGGCTCCGTTCAGCGTGCTTTCCAGCACGCCAGACACTGCGTTTAGTATCTCCATGACCACATCGTCCTTTACCATGTTGAACATGGACTGGGAAATGTGGTGTGCCACATCGCCCACACAGTATGCGGGAACGGTGACGATATTGCCATAGAACACCCCGGCATCCATCGCCGCCTTGACGCTCTTCTCCATCTTCCTCTTGTACTTGCTCATGTACTCTCTGACATCGAAGGAGGTGTGTCCAGCCTCGTCCATGAGGAGAGCCTGTGCCTCGCACGGTGTGTCGTACACCATCTTGAGCATGTTCACCTCCTCCTCGATTGCCTCCGACACTGTCTTGCCATCCTCGATTGCCATCTGGAACTTCGCACCTATGCCATAGGAGGTGTTCATGCCCCATGACTTCGAAGAAAGAATGGCTCGCTTGTGCTCGAGTGGGATGTCGATGGTCTGAAGAATCCTGTTCACCACATTACTCGTGCTCCCAGGAGAGAAGGCAAAGTCCACGACGCACGTGGGTCCATAGAAACCGCCGTATCTTCTGATGGACTCCTTGCCTATGAGAGCCTCTGACTTGCCTATGGCGTCTATGAACACCTCCACAGACCTCCTGAAGGATGGGTCCTCATCGTAGAGTATTTCCATGATGGGCGGCGTCTGGTAGTGCTCCACGAATGGGTCATCCTCCGGTCTCACGGTGTCTGTGAGCCCCGTGAGGATATCATAGTGGGCGTTCACAGACTCTATGTGGAGGTCGAATACCTCCTTGGACTGCTCTCCCATGGGCTTCATCTGGTTCACGGCGTCCACGTATGGCTTGGCGTCCGTCACTTTGAACGTGGCTCCCCTCTTCGCATTTATGGTCCTTATGACGGCGTTCTGGGCACTCACAGCCTCTGTCGCCATCTTATCGTAGAGTTCTTTCATACAGCTATCCCCGTGGGTTTGTTTACAATCATATGTTAACAATTCAGTATAAATAGTTTATGGTCAATTTTACCATAAAATTTTTTATCTTACCGTAGGACGTTTGGCTTACCACTGGACTCAAAAATAGGACACGTATGTTTTTATAGTCATGAGAGATTCATTCGCTCTACCATGCCAGTAAATGGTTATTCGAGCACAACCATAAGGACCCCAGTCTATGAGATGCTCAAGAAAATCGCAAAGGAAAGGGGGATTTCCGTCTCCGATGTAATAGAAGAAGCGGCGATGGGGCTTGTGGAACGTGCGCCAGAGATTGAGGACATAGACTCCGTATCAGCCGAGATGCACCACCTCATACAGACCACTCAAAGGATGCAAGAGAGAGCCATCCGTCGTGTTGAGAGGATAATCGAGGAGTTCAGACGGGCTCAGGAGAAGTACAAAACTCTCGTTGAGACCATCCCCAACCTCGTGTTTTCCACAGACCCGAGTGGCAACTTCACCTATGTAAATCCGATGATATACGAGTATCTTGGCAAGCACCCCAACGAAGTGATAGGGAAAAACATCACCAATTTCGTGCACGAAGATGATGTGGACACCATGAAGGCCATGTTCGTGAGACTATCCAATGGCAGAAGAGTGGACGAAGAGTACAGGTTCATAGATGAGAACAACAACACAAAGTATCTGCATCTCTACATCACCCCCATAATGAGCAAAGGAAAGGTAGTCGAGGCAGTGGGTGTGGCGAGCGATGTCACTGAGCACAGGAGGGCAGAGGAAAAGATAGCCTATCTCAAACAGTTCAACGAAAGCATAGTGCAGAACGCACCCCTTGGCATCATCACCTTCGATAAGGAAGGTAACGTCACAAGCTTTAACGAGGTCTTCTTAAAGCAGCTTCTGTGCACCCCCGAGGAGCTGATGAACCGAAACGTGTTCAGGGACTCCATAGACGAAAGGATGGAGAGCTGGTACAGAAAATGCCTCAATGGCAATATGTGCGAGTACCGTGGCCCATGCACAATTACCGCGGGTGGCATAACGAGATACTATCATAAGTGGTTTGCACCCCTCAAGGTGGATGGCAAGGTAGTTGGCGGGATATGCATCGTGGAGGACATCACCGAACAGAAGGAGATGGAAGAGAAGCTGCAAAGGCAGGCCAAGCAAAGTCGAGCTGAGTAAGAGGATTCGTGAGTGTTCATCCCTGTTTGGCTACGCAGTACTTGCAGAGGGCGCTGCAGAGGGCGCTGCAGAGGGCGCCCAACACGTCAACGTCATCCTCACTGCACAACAGTAGGGTCCTGCAGCACCAGTTCCAAAGAGCTGCTCGAGCGTCTTTGAGAGCACCCGATTCGATATGCTCGATGGCCTGCCAGCCCCTCCAGTGCACGCTCGATGCCCGTCCTCGCCATCGCTCACTCGTATGGTGGAAGCTCCCCTCTCTGGTCCCGCTCGTATGTGATGCTACAGCTTTCGAGCACCTTTGGTGTGAGATGGCGGACCTCCATTCTCACGCCGTGTGTAAAGGAGGGGATGCGCACATCGAACTCGACCACATCGCCATGGACGAGCGAGAGGGCGCATCTTCCCTGCACGACCTTCTTTTCCTTGCTCCTGAACGCCTCGTGGGCGCACTCCAGACAGCTCTTGCACAGCCCCCTCCACATGCCCTCTGGATAGGAGTCCCTGTACCTCGGCACACGCACCCTCACGGGCACGAGGGTGGGCTCGCTTCTTCCACACAAATCGCAGTCTGCCATTCTACCACCTCACATCAGCGCCTCGGCAGCATGCATCGCAAGCTCGATGAACGGCGCAGGATACACACCGAGCACCACCGTGCCCAGTGTTGCCAGCACTACCGCCACCACAAAGCCCATGGGGACGCTGCCAAGCTCCATCTGGGGCTCTCTCCAGTACATCACCTTCACCACCCTCGCATAGTACCAAAGGGAGAGAGCGCTGTTCAGAATGGCGACGATGGCAAGCCATGCGAGTCCCGCATTGATTGCCGAGCTGAACACCAGCAGCTTGCTCATAAAGCCCGCTGTTAGCGGTATTCCCGCAAGGGCAAACATCAGCACGCTGATGCACAGCGCCATGAGCGGTGAGCTCTTGGAAAGGCCCGCAAAGTGCTCTATGTCGTCCTCGTCGAGCAGGGGGCTCTTGTCCCTTTGCACCATGTACGCCACCGCTCCCACTGCAAGGAATGCCCCACCCTTCATGAACGCATGCGAGAGTATGTAGAACAGGCTGCTGCCAAGGGCGAACGTTGCGACCGAGAGCCCCTCTGGGGAAGCCACGTCGGTGATGGACGCTATCACCACAAATCCGATGGCGATGTAGCCCGCCTGCGCAATCGACGAGTAAGCGAGCATGCGCTTGAGACTTCTCTGGCTCAGGGCCACGAGGTTGCCATACGTCATGGTGAGCACTGCGAACACTGCAAACAGCACGTACCACTCAGCCCTTATGGCAAGCAGTGCGAGCACGAACACCTTGAAGGCAGCGGCAAAGCCCATCTTCTTGGAGCCAGCCGCCAGCAGGGAGGACACCACACTCGGAGCGCCCTGATAGGTGTCTGGAGCCCACATGTGGAAGGGCACGAGGGCCATCTTGAACCCAAAACCAGCGCTGAGCAGCACGAGAGCAAGGGTCATCGAGCCAGAAATGCCTTCGCCCACGATGTGGGCTATCTGCTGAAGGTTGGTCGTGCCCGTCAATCCATACACGAAAGAGATGCCCATCAGCATCAGAGCGGAGGAGAGGGCACCGATGATGAAGTACTTGAAGCCCGCCTCCACGCTGCGCATGTCCTCACGGTCGAACGCCGCCAGTGCATAGGTGGAGATGCTCGCAAGCTCAAAGCCCACGAACAGCGTGGCAAGGTCGCTGGAAGACGCCACGAACATCATGCCCACCGTGGCGAGCAGCAGCAGGCAGTAGTACTCGTGCTGATGGCGGCTCTTTCCATAGTAGGACAGGGAGGCGATTACCACCAGCATGGCAACCAGCAGAAACACCAGCTTGAAGAATTGCGAGAATGCATCCACAGTGAGGGCTCCAAACAGCAGCGTACCGCCCGCTCCAGCGAGCGAGAGCGTGAGGGCGGTGGCTGCTGCGAGAGCGACGAGCGAGAGCCAGCCCAGCACCCTCTGCTCGATTCGTGTGACACCGAGAAGCAGCACCACAAGTGCGGCGAGCATCAGCACAATCTCTGGTGACAGTAGCATGTAGTTCATAGCAGCACCCCCATCACGAGGCTGGTCGCAACCTTCTCAAGCATGCCAAGCAAGGGGGCTGGGTAAAGCCCGAGCAGCACCACCAGTCCAAGCAGCACCGCCATGGGCACTGCCTGAGTGGCTCCAACGTCCATGACCTCACCCAGCCTCTCGTTGTATGGTCCAAAGAACGCTCGCTGCATCGCCCAGATGTAGTACGAGGCGGTGATGATCATCCCAAAGAGGGCTGCCAGAACAAACGTGGGAAGGCTGGGATATGCCCCCGTGAGGGTCAGGAACTCGGCAACAAACCCACTCATGCCGGGCAGACCCAGCGATGCCAAGAAGCCGCCCATCACGAGGAACGCCAGCACCGGCATCCTGTGGGTAATGCCACCAAGCTCTGGTATGAGCCTCGTGCCAGCCCTCTCGTGCACCACACCCACTGCCATGAACAGCAGTGCGATGATGAGCCCATGGGAGAACAGCATGAACATCGCCCCAGATACCGAGACCGCCGAGAGGGAGGCCACGGCGAGCAGCACAAAGCCCATGTGGGACACAGAGGAGTATGCCACCATCTGCTTGAGGTCCCTCTGGGCAAGGGCGACCAGCGAGGCATACACGATGCCGCCCACGCCGAGCACGGCGAGCAGCGTTGTGAACAGCCCCACGGAGTGGGTCACACCCAGCATGGGCAGCGATATCCGAAGGAGTCCATAAGCCCCCATCTTGGAGAGCAGCCCAGCGATGAGCACCGTGCCCGCAGTCGGAGCCTCCCCGTATGCATCTGGAAGCCAGCCATGGAAAGGCACGGCGGGAAGCTTCACGATGAAGCCCACGAGCAGCCCTGCGAATATGAGGTCCCGCAGGGCTGGTGGAAGCTGGGCATACGCACCCATGAGAGAATGCATGTCAAACGTGGAGAGCCCGCTGGCAAAGTACAGGGCAAAGATGGCAAGCAGCATCACGAGGCTCCCCACGTGCGTGTATATGAAGAACTTGATGGCGGCATGCTCCCTGCGCTCGCCACCGAACAGCCCCACCACAAAGTACAGCGGAATGAGGGTGAGCTCCCAGCAGATGTAGAACACTATGAAGTCGGTGGCAGTGAACACCCCTATCAGGGCTGCCTCCAGCAGAAGCAGCAGAGAGAAGAACAGCCCCGGTCTCTGGTCATGGTTCCATGCATACACAATCGTGAGCGGAAACAGTATCGCTGTGAGCAGCACCAGAGCCATGGACAGCCCATCGATGGCAAAGCTGAGCTGGATTCCGAGCGGAGTTATCCATGGATGTGCCTCTGTGTATGCCGTACCAACAAGGGCATACATGTATCCGAACAGCGCAAGGGGCACGAGGCTGAAGATGAGAGCCACCGCCCTTGCATGTCCCTTCGCCATATACGATACGAGGGCGCCTGCAAAGCATACCATGATCGCCGATGCCACGTACATCAGAGCCACCTCCAAAGCTCAAGCCCAAGGATCAGAAGCCCAGTGCCCAGTGCCACCACGGCGGCATAGTTCCTCACCACGCCACTCTGCACACGGCGCAGCAGCTCTCCAAAGAAGAAGCCCAGCACCGTGATTAGCCATATGGAGCCGTTTATGAGAGTCCCTTCGAGCCAGCGAGCGAGCCGAGCGAGCCCAAAGATGACGTCCATGGATATTATGTCGCACACCACGCCCTGATAGTAGCGGTTGATGAGCAGCCTATACAGGCTGTTGCGATGTGAGATGATGCTCTCTGGTGCCACTACCCTCTTTCCATAGATGAGCCATGCGATGAACAGCCCGAGGAGGGCGAGGGCAGCCGGCAGCAGCGCAACTGCAGTGCTCACCGCACGCTCGTGCACCAGCACGTGCCCCCCAATTGCCGCAAGGCTCCCGATGTCGAGGGAGAGTACGTTGGTGCCAAAGGTGCTGCTCACATAGTCCACGAAGGCATTGTGGGCAAGCCACGAGTTCACCACCCCTCCAAACAGCAGGGCAAACAGCGCCAGAATGGCGAGGGGCACCGTCATCACTGCAGGAGACTCGTGCACGTGGGCAGCCTGCTCCTCTGGGAGCCTGCACGTGCCAGTAAACGCCATGAACCACAGCCTGAAGATGTAGATGCCAGTGAGCAGCACCGTGATGATGCCCAGCAGATATGGCAGGAAGTGATAGGAGACGAGCCCATACTCGAGCGAAGCCTCTATGATGGCATCCTTTGAGTAAAAGCCACTGAAGAGCGGGATACCCGCGAGCGCCGCAGCCCCTATGAGCATCGTTATCGCTGTTATTTTCATCTTAGAGTACAGGCCTCCCATGAGCCGCAGGTCATTGGTGCCAGTGCTGTGAATCACACTTCCAGCACACAGAAACAGCAGCGCCTTGAAGAAGGCGTGCGAAATCAGATGGAACAGGGCGATGCCCACGGCCACCACCCCGACGACGGCACCCGCACCCAGTGCGAGCATCATGTATCCCAGCTGGCTGATGGTGGAGTAGGCGAGCACCCGCTTGATGTCGTTCATCACCAGACCCATCGTGGCCGCAAAGAATGCGGTAAATGCCCCGACGTAGGCGACCACCGTGAGGGCGTGGGGGGCGGCAATGAACAAGGGGAAGGTGCGGGCAACGAGATACACACCAGCGGTCACCATTGTGGCTGCGTGTATGAGGGCAGACACCGTAGTGGGACCCTCCATCGCATCCGGCAGCCATATGTGCAAGGGGAACTGACCGCTCTTACCCACCGCACCACCAAAGAACAGCAGTGCAATCAGGGTGAGCTGGTCTGGCGGGATGGCCGAAACATACCTGAACACCTCGGTGAGCGCGAGGGGATACGGGCTCTGTGGAGCCACGTTCACCATGTTGGCATACAGCACGAATATGCCCGCCAGAAAGAGCATGTCCCCCACTCTCGTGACCAAAAACGCCTTCTTGGCAGCAGAGGCTGCAGAGGGTTTTCTGTACCAGAAACCTATGAGTAAGTAGGAGCACAGTCCCACGAGCTCCCAGCACAAAAAGAACAGGAACAGGTTGTCTGCGAGCGCCACGCCGAGCATGCCAGCGGTGAACAGTGAGGTCTCGGCAAAGTATCTCGCCCCACCCGGGTCGCCCTTCATGTAGCCCACTGCATAGATGTGGATGAGCAGGGACACGAAGGAGACCATGCATATCATCGCCACCGAAAGGGGGTCGACGAGCACGCCTATGTTCACAAACGAGAACCAGTGCCACGAGTAGTGCAACGCCATCCCAGTGGGGTATATGGCAACCAGCAACACCACCGAGAGCACGGTGGAGCCAGCAATCGCAACAATGGGTATCAGTGCCCCATCATGGGGAAGCTTTCTGCCAGCAAACAGCGTGAGCACAAACCCGAATACGGGGAGCAGGGGCACGAGCACCGCAAAGAGCATGAGCGTAGATTCCTGCATCTTACCACCTCAGAACGTTTAACCTGTCCGTATTGATTTCACCCCTGTGCCGGAATATCACGAGCAGTATTGCAAGCCCTATCACGGTCTCGGCAGCTGCAACGGCAATGGCAAGCAGCGCGAGCACCTGGCCCTGCACGTTGCCATGCATCCCAGAGAATGCCACCAGGTTGATATTGGCTGAGTTGAGCATGAGCTCTATGCACATCAGCATCCTGATGCCACTTTTCTGTATTAACAATCCAAACAGACCGATGGCGAACACCACTGCTGAGAGCAGCAGCACGAGCACGATGGGTATCACTGCAAATCACCCCCGACATCTCTCTTGGCAAGGTATATCGCCCCCACCAGCGCAGAGAGCAGGAGCAGAGAGAGCACCTCGAACGGCACCACGTACGTGGTGAAGAGCTCTCTGCCAATGTGCACGATGCCGCTTTCGAACGCCGTGTCCGTGTATGCTGGCTGCATCACCGGTACATACCATTGCCTGTTGACCCCTATTCCCACTGCCATAGCCAGCAGGAATATCAGCGCCACACACAGGTTGAGCAGCCAGAACACCGCCAGCTTCACGTGCTCCCATGTTATCTTACGCACCGCTCTCCCTCCTTCTCGTGAGCATCACTACAAACAGTATGAGAGTGCCCACGCCACCAATGTATATCAGCGCCTGCACGAGGCCAACGAACGGAGCATAGAGCAGCACGTACAGCACTGCCACCCCGAACAGCGCACCAATGAGCGAGAGGGCGCTGTGCACGATGCTTCTGGCGAATACCACCAGCAGAGAGCACAGCACTATTGCGAGGGCCACTATGGCAAACACCAACAGGTCGAGGGAGAGGTAGGCATAGGGGTCTATCATTTCTCTTCCCTCCTCTGCTTGGCAGCCCTCTTCTTGGCTGCCTGCTCCTCTGGGGGCTCTTTGGGCTGCACCTCTTTTGGCTGCTCCTCGGCCTTCTGCGCTCTCTTCTCCTCCATCTTCTGCCTGAGCTGCTCTATCTCTTCCCTGTGGGTCTCCTCGAAGTCCCCTGGGATGAGCCTTTCTGGGGGATAGATGAGGTCCTCACGCGTCCATTCTGCCAGATCGCACTTAGTGCCCATCCTCAGGGCATTCACGGGGCACACCTCCTCACACAGCCCACAGAACAGGCACACGCCAAGGTCTATCTTGGGATACCCCTTCTTGTTCTTGGGGTTCTTGTACGGATATCTCAGCTCCACCAGCTCTATCGCATAGTTGGGACACGCCCTCACACAGCTTCCACATCCTATGCACTTCAGTGGGTCGAGCTGTTGTAGTCCCCTCCATCGCTCCTCGACCGGCGGAGCTATATCGGGATATACGCGGGTGACCTCCTCCTCCTTTAGCCCCTTCAGCAGCAGCTTGAGATTCTTGAGCACCATTTCTACTCCTCCTACAGCACCATCCCCAGGGCACCAGCCCATGCCAGATTGATGAGGGAGAGGGGCAGCAGCAGCTTCCATCCGAGGGTCTGCACCTGGTCTATTCGGAACCTCGGAAGCGACCACCTGACCACCAGCACCCCCATTATCACGAGTATGACCTTGGCGAGCAGCACCAGCGGCGAGAGGGAAATGGGGTAGTCAAATGGAAGCGTCCAGCCCCCGAAGAACAGCAGCACCATGAACAGCGAGCCCAAAATCAGATGGAAATACTCCGAGAAATATATCAGAGCCCAACGCATGCCACTGTACTCCACGCCCCATCCTGCCACGATCTCCTCCTCAGCCTCAATCTGGTCAAAGGGCTTGCTTCCCAGCTCTGCAAGCATCGAGACACCAAAGACCACAAACCCAATGGGCTGAAGAATTATGAACCATGCAGGGATGTATCGAAGTAATGGATGCACTGGAAACAGCTCATACAGCGAGCTCTGCATGTTCACCACGTCCACGAAGTTGAGGGAGTGCGCCATCACCGCAACCCCCACCACACTCATGGCAAGCGGCACCTCATAGCCTATCATCCTCGCCACATTCCTGAAGGCACTGATGAGGGCATACTTGTTGGGGGACGCCCATCCAGCCATGAATATACCCACCACAGACACTGCAGACACAGCCTCCACATACAGCAAGCCCACATCGAGGTTGCTCACAGCCAGAAGGTGCGTGCCTTGGAGCGACACCCCCAGTATGCTCCAGTCGGGAAGCCGTATGTAGCCATATGGCATCCCCGCAGCCATGAGCAGGGCAGAGGATACCGCCACTATCGGAGCGCCGAGATACAGCAGCTGGTCAGCACTTCTTGGAACTATGTCCTCCTTTGTGAGCAGCTTGAGGGCATCGGCAATGAGCTGCAGCAGCCCGTACTTGCCCACTCTATTTGGACCAAAGCGGCTCTGCATGTCCGCGGTGAACTTACGCTCCAGCCACACCACGAACATACCGCCAAGATATAGAAGCCCAGTGAGCACGGCTGCTCCCACGAGCCCAATCACAAGCGGCTTGATGAACGGATAGCTTGCGAGCAACGACATGGTATCACCTCACCTGTCCACCCCGCTGATGCACGTGTCCATGCTGCCAGCAATTGCCACCACGTCGGCCACATACACACCTCTGAGTACTGGGGGCAGTGCCTGAAGGTTGGCGTATGAGGGGTCCCTGACCTTCACGCGATAGGGCTTTGGCGAGCCATCGCCCACCACGTACATCGCCATCTCGCCCCTTGGGTCCTCCACCCGGCAATAGGCCTCACCCTCTGGCTTGATGGTCTTGGGAAGCTTGGCCCTCACCTCGCCTGCGGGCATCTGGTCGAGGCACTGGTCTATTATGTGCAAGCTCTCGAAGATTTCCTCAAACCTGCAGTGCACTCTGGCAAACACGTCGCCCCTCTTGTCTGTGATGACCTTGAAGTCGAGGTCTGGGTACACGAGCGTCGGCTCTACGCGCCTGATGTCATACTCGATGCCGCTTGCCCTGAGCACTGGGCCCGTCACGCCCACCTGCTTTGCCACCTCAGGGCTCACCTTTCCAACGCCCTCCGTGCGCTCTAAGTACACCTCGTCGCTCTCCAGCGTGTCCACATTCTCGCGCATCTTCTTCTCGAACGCTGGTAGCAGCTTTCGTGCCCTGTCCACGAACCCATCGGGAAGGTCGTGCCTCACGCCACCGAACCTTCCATACGTGTGGGTGAGCCTCGCACCCGTGATCATCTCTATGAGTGTAATTATGGACTCCCTCTCCCTGACGAGAAACATGAACATGCTCATGAAACCTATGAACTCAGCGAACTCACCCATTCCAATCAGGTGGCTCTGGATACGGGAGAGCTCCTGCACGAGCACCCTGATGTACTGTGCCCTCTCTGGCGGCTCCACACCGAGCAGGCGCTCCACGCAGGAGCAGAACACCTCGTTGTTGGACAGGGAGGACAGATAGCACATCCTGTCGGTGATGGGTATGCACTGAAGATACGTGCGGTTTTCGAGTAGCTTCTCTATGCCCTTGTGGATGTATCCCATGTTGAGGTATGCATCCTGCACCACCTCCCCCTTCAGCTTGAGGTCGAGCATGAAGGGCCCTGGAAGTGAGGGGTGCTGAGGTCCTATGTGCACAATCATCTCGGAATCCTCGAGCTGCCCTGCCATTGCCATCACCTCTGTGTGTTGTATGGGTTGGGATAGCCCGGATAGTCCTTGCGCCATGGATGCTCCCGAGCGAGCTCTGCAGTGAGGAACAGAGGCCTCAGGTCGGGGTGGCCCTCGAAGTGGACGCCAAACATCTCCCATATCTCCCGCTCGTACCAGTTGGCATTCCAGAATATGTCCACCACCGACTGTATCCGCGGGTTCCGCCTCGAAATCACAGCCTTGAGAGCAAGCACGGTGGGGTCATCGTAAAAGCCGAGATGGTACACCACCCACATCGTATCTGGGTCTGCGCCCGGAAGCTTCAGGGCATCGACACAGGCCACATCGATGAGCTGCTCGAGTCCAAGCTCAGCCTTGAGCACGGAGAGAGCGTGCCGTACATTCTCTGGCTCAACGCGTGCGCTCACCCTCGTGGGATGGTCAACGGATATATCCGAGAGCACATCAGAGAGCACCTGTCTGAGCCTGTCTGCAAGGGGGTTGGTGTATGCTGGCTTTTGTGGCTTTTCTTCCTCTTTTGGTGCACCGGCCTCAGCCTTTGCCTTGGCAGCCTTTCTCTCGGCTGCCTTCCTCCTCGCCCACTCCCGAAGCTCCTCCTTCGTGAGCCCCTCTGGGGGTCTCTCCCTCCTTTCGCCTTCCTCTGCCATTTTCCATCCCCTCAGTGAATGTGCTCCCTCGAGACCCTGTCCTGCCTTTCCTTGATCTTCTTTTGAAGCTCCAGGAAGCCCTGAATCAGTGCCTCTGGGCGTGGGGGACATCCGGGAATGTACACATCGATGGGTATCAGCTTCTCGGGGGGCGCAATCATGCTGTACGACTCCCACCATGGACCTCCACTTATGGCACACTCCCCCATCGCTATTGCCCACTTGGGCTCTGGCATCTGCTCCCACAGCTTCTTTATAGCTCGATAATACTTCTTGGTCACATATCCGCTCACAATCATCACGTCTGCCTGTCTTGGAGTTGCTCTGGGTATTATGCCAAAGCGGTCGCAATCGTAGTGAGGACATCCAAAGGCTATCATCTCGATTCCACAGCACCCCATCGGCTGGGTCAAAAACCACAGGGAGTTCCTGCGAGCCCACCCCACCAGGTCTTTCACTTTGGATTTCTTCACAAAGTCCTCTATTGCCTCTTTTGTTGTGAGAACCACCTCTGGCACACACGCCTCCTTGCTCATCTTATCCACTCCAGTGCACCCTTCTTCCACGCATACACGTACCCCACGATGAGGACCAGCACAAATATCAGCAACTCAATGGCTGCAATTGTGGTAAAGCCAGGAACGGTGATCAGTGGATTGCGATACGATACAGCCCACGGGTAAAGAAACAGCACCTCCACATCGAACACCAAAAACACGATGGCATACAGGTAGTACTCGATGTTGAACCTGACCCTTGCAGTGCCATAGGGAATCCAGCCGCACTCGTATGTGCTGCACTTCGCCGCAGAGGGTCTTCTTGGGCCCACCAGCTTCACAAACACGAGGGCTCCTATCGGAACGAGAAAGCCGAATATGAGGAAAACAGCTATGGGCACATAGTTGTCCAAGATTGAGCCTGCCATGCCTGCCATGGTATCACCAGCGCCTCGATACAGGGACATGTGATTATGTATAAAAATATTGTGTTCATCACATCAAAAAAGCTTATCGTGGAGCCCCTCAATCTATAATATTTTTTCATTCAAGATATGTGTGGTTAAAAACCATCGAGCGTGAGGAAGTATTTAGTAGTTGCACAGAGGATACCTGCGAAGTGAACATGGGCGCATCCTCTGAGACCAGATGGGAAGAGTTCTTCCACGAGTACTACCAGCCAAAGATAGATGAGCTGCTGGCCCACTTTCCAGAGAAAAAGAGCCTGTATGTGGAGTTCGGAAAGCTGGAGAGCTTTGACCCCAAGCTGGCAGACGAGCTGCTGCTCCATCCTGAGTCTGTGCTGAGAGATGCAACTGCCGCACTCTCAAAGTTCGGTCACATGGGAAAGAGCCTCAAGGGAGGGCATGTGCGCATCATCGGGCTTCCAAAGAGCTCCCACTATATGATAAAGGAGCTAAGAAGCGAGCACATAGGAAGGTTGATTGCCGTTCCAGGGCTCATACGAAAGATTACAGAGGTCAGACCAAGGGTGGTAAGGGCAGTTTTCAGATGCGACAGGTGTGATGAGGAGATCCCCATCTCTCAGAACAAGCCAGAGCTCAAAGAGCCAAAAGTGTGCCCACGTGAGGACTGTGGTTCCAGAGAGTTTACGCTCCTTGCAGAAAAAAGCGAGTTTGTGGACACGCAGAAGCTTCGGGTGCAGGAGGCTCCAGAGGAGCTCGAGGGGGGAGAGCAGCCCCAGACGCTCGATGTGCTGTGCGAGGATGACCTTGCCGGCAGGGTGTACCCCGGGGACAGGGTGGTTGTGGTGGGCATTCTCAGAATCCGTCAGCGAGGTGAGCGGGAGAGAAAGTCTCCCCTGTTTGACCTGATGCTGGAGGGAAACTCCATCGAGGTGATGGAGCAGGAGTTCGAGGAGCTCGAGATACTCGACGAGGATATAAAGAAAATAAAGGAGCTTGCAAGCCACCCAGACATCAGTGGAATGATAACGCGAAGCATAGCCCCCTCCATATACGGATACGAGGATATCAAGGAGGCGATAGCCCTCCAGCTGTTCTCTGGCGTGAGCAAGCTGCTCCCAGATGGGGCGCACATCAGGGGAGACATCCACATCCTGCTGGTGGGCGATCCCGGAATTGCCAAGAGCCAGCTGCTGAGGTACGTGAAGCGGCTCGCGCCCCGTGGGATATACACCAGCGGCAAGTCTACCACCTCGGCGGGACTCACCGCCACCGCCGTGAAGGACGAGTTCGGGGATGGCAGGTGGACGCTCGAGGCTGGTGCACTCGTGATGGCGGACAAGGGCATCGCCGCAGTGGATGAGCTGGACAAGATGCGCCCTGAAGACAGAAGTGCCCTTCACGAGGCGATGGAGCAGCAGAGCTACCACCCCTCATTCGAGATAACACTTGCGGATGGCTCCAAACACAAAATAGGTGAGTTTGTAGATGGTCTTTTCGCGAAATTCCCCGAAAGAAAGGTAAAAGGCATTGACTGCGAAATTCTGAGAACCGACGATTTGGGGATAGAGATACTCACAACGGACTTCGGCAGAGTATTTAAGACAAAAGTAGATAGGGTCAGCAGGCATAAAGCACCGGACTACTTTGTGAGGATAAAGTACTCCAACGGGAGGGAAATTCTGGTTACTCCGGAACATCCCGTTTTCGTGTTCAGAGATGGAAAGATAACGACCGTTGAAGCTTCAAAGGGTGAGGTGGGTGATTTCGCTCCGGCTGTGATAAGCTGTGAGTTTGAAGGTCGCAGTGAGTTAGAGAAACACGTATCAGGTAAAAAGGAAGTTACCCTTCCAGATAGCGTCGATGAATGCTTCGCTACTTCAGGCTTCGCATCCGAGGGTTACAGCTTCGCAGGGTCATCTATGGAGGTTGGTTTGTCGAATACGAACCCGGCAGTCATACCTGAGATGAGAGAAGCCATGCAGAAGTCATTTGGAGTTGAACCAATCGACTACACAAGCGTGAACAGGACGTTGAGGCTCGTTTCAAAGCCCGTTTACGAGTTTATGCACATCAATTTCCCAGAACTCATGAGAAAAAGTAAAGGGAAGAGAATTCCGGGAAGTATTTTGTCTGCAGATGTGGACACCAGAGTGGCTTTTTTGAGAGCAGCGTTTATGGGCGATGGTGGCATTGAAAGTGAAGCTTTATGCTACAGAACCTCATCGAGGGGATTGGCAGAAGACTATCAGGATTTGCTCCTGACCCTAAGCATCCATTCGAGGATAGCAGTTGACAGTTCAACAAACTCCTACAAGGTGTATATTACGGGAGACTGTGTTGAAAGGTTTGTTGAGATTGTTCTTAAGGATAAGGGACAGAACGAGAAAGTAAAATGGCTCATCGAAAGGAACAAAAGAAACCTGAGAACGCATGACGTTTTACCGCCATACGTTGGAGAACTGATTAAGGCTTGTCTGAAAAAGCTCGGAATGAAGTATGACGGATACTTCCACGAGCACTTGATTGGCAACTACGGCGTAAACAGGATTGTTGTAGGGAGGTATATAGAGGCAATTGAAAGGCGGATTGGGGAAATTGAACGCATAGATGCACAATCTCTTAAAGAGTTGCGAGAAAAGCTGGGCTACTCCCAGCAGAGAGCAGCAGAGCTGATAGGTGTCACGAGGAGCACAATTGATTACGCTGAGAGAGGAGGTTATTCTGAAGAGGAAAGAAAGACCTTACTTCAGAAGTTGAGAACTGAAATCAAACAGGTAATTTCCGAGGTCAGAGAAAGCTTGGAGAAAATCAAAGCGATGGAGAAGTTCAGGTGGCTGAGAATAAAAGAAGTCGAGATCGTTCCCAACGAAGGTGAATACAGAACTGATTGGGTGTACGATGTTACCGTGGAGCCGACACACACGTTCATAAGCCACGGGCTGATATTGCACAACACTGTTAGCGTGGCAAAGGCAGGAATACTCGCCACCCTCAAGTCGAGGTGTGCCCTGCTGGGGGCAGCCAACCCCAAGCTTGGAAGGTTCGACGAGTTCGTGCCCATCCCAGAGCAGATCAACATGGCACCTGCCCTGCTCTCCAGGTTCGACCTCATCTTCGTGATGAAGGACAGGCCACAAAGGGAGCGCGACGAGCGCATCTCGAGGCACATCCTCGGCACCCACTATGCTGGAGAGCTCATAGAGAGGAAGAAGAATGTGGCAGATAGCACCATTCCCCAAGAGGAGCTGGAAAGGGCGCTACAAAAGATAAAGCCAGACATCGAGCCAGAGCTGCTTCGCAAGTACATTGCCTATGCGAGAAGGGAGGTGTTCCCCGTGATGGAGCGCGAAGCTATGGAGGAACTCGAGAACTTCTACGTGGGACTCAGGGCAGAAGGTATTGACGAGAACACCCCAGTACCCGTCACCGCAAGACAGCTCGAGGCACTCGTGAGGCTCGCAGAGGCATCGGCGCGCATGAGGCTCTCTCACAGGGTGACCCGGGAAGATGCGAGGCGCACGATACAAATCGTCTCGGCATCCCTCAATCAGGTGGCCCGTGATCCAGAGACTGGAAAGCTGGATGCCGATATCCTGACGGTGGGAAAGAGCAAGACCCAGAGGGACAAGATAAAGATTCTGCTCGACATCATCAAGGAGCTGCAGTCCCAGAACAAGGAGGGTGCCCCAGAGGATGAGGTGCTGCAGCGAGCATCCGAGCAGGGTATTGAAGAGGGGAGGGCAAGGGAGCTACTGGACAAGCTGCGCATAGAGGGCGAGGTTTACCGACCTCATCTTGGCTTCTACAGGCTGGTGTACCGATGAGCAAGAGGTGTACCGATGAGCGAGATAATTGGAAGGGGAGCCGAGGCCATAATAATCCGAAAGGGGGACAGGGTAATCAAGCACAGGCTCAGCAAAGGATACCGCATCCCACAGCTCGACGAGCGAATAAGAAGGGAGCGCACTCGACTCGAGGCAAAGCTCACCAGCATGGCACGAAGGTGCGGCGTGCCCACGCCAATCGTGTACGATGTGGACGAGTTCGACCTCGTCCTCGAGTACATCGAGGGTATCTCGCTCAAGCAATGCCTCAATGAGGCGCTCTCGATGAGAGCTGGAAAGATGGCTGCCACTCTGCACAAAGGAGGAATCGTGCACTACGACCTTACTACCTCCAACATGCTGCTCGACCGCCACGATAGGCTCTATCTGATAGACTTCGGGCTCGCGGCATTCGACAGCAGCATAGAGGGGTTCGGGGTGGACGTGCACCTATATCTGCAAAGCGTGAGGGCAACGCATGCCGACGAGGCGCTGACATCGGCATTTCTCAAAGGATACAGGAGTGCGAGCCCCCTGTTCGATGAGGTGATGGACAGGGTGAAGGAGATAGAGAGACGGGCAAGGTACCTCTGATATGGCGAGAAAAAAGTTCTCATTGCCGATGGAGCACGATGCCGATGGGATGAGGTTTGCCACCCCAGAGAGGGTGGCAGCCTACCGTGCAAGAAGGCTTTCGTGCGCAACGCTTCTCGAGATAGGGTGTGGCATTGGAGGGCAGACCATCGCCTTTGCCCGCACGTGCGAGAGGGTGATGGCGGTGGACATAGACCCCGTGAAGGTGGAGTGTGCCAAAAGAAACTGCAGAAGGGCGGGCGTTGAGAACGTGGAGTTCTTCGTGGCGGATGGCGCCTCAGAAGAGTTCGCCTCCACAATCGAGGAGGTGGACTACGTGTTCTGCGACCCCACAAGAGCCCCTGCCGAGCCCACGAGAACACTGGAAAGCCTCAACCCCAGCCCAACAAGGCTGCTCTCTCTATACAAGGGGGTGTGCAGGGGTCTTGCCATCGAGGCTCCGCCCCAGCTTGCGCCCGATAGAGTTCCCCTAAGGTGCGAGAGGGAGTATCTCAGCTTAGATGGCACACTCAACAGGCTAACGCTGTACTTTGGAGAGCTGATGGAATGTGAGAGGTCGTGCGTGAGCCTTTCCGACCATGAAAGCAGGCTGTGCTCAGGTGGGGAGGGCAAGGTGGAGATAGTGGATGCCGTGAGCCCCCTCTGCTTTGAGCCAGACCCTGCCCTCATAAAGGCGGGGCTGCTGAGAAGGCTCGCCCACGTGCTCAAAGAGACGCTAAGGATACTTGTGTGGGACGAAAAGCGGTGTCTTCTCACATCAGAGCACATGCTCCACTCACCCTTTCTCGTTCACTCCTTTCTGGTCGTGGCACATCTGAAGGGAGGTGATGCCATAAAGAGGGCAAACGAGCTTCTGAAAGAGAGGGCAAAGCGAGTGCTCATTCGGGGCTCCCTTTCTCCAAGAGAGTACTGGGGGGTGAGGGGTGCCCTCGAGAGGGGCATCCATGGGAATGAGGTGTTCCATGCATTTTTGAGAGATGACGAGGTGCTGCTGCTAAAGCTGATTGCATGAGCATGAGTTAGCCATCACCCTCATCCGATATGCACCACCGTGCGCTTTTCGTCCTCGAGCACGAGCACCGCCGCCCTTCCATCTGGGGAGCCCTCTGGGCAGGAGAACACCGTGGTGAGAAGTCCGTCCCATCGAGGCTCGTAGCCACCAGCCACTGGCTCGTGTGCCCTGATGAGCCAGCATAGCGAGTTCGCCTCTAAAAACTCCTCGAGGGCGGTCCTCGAAAACAACCAGAACCCTGCCCTGAACACGTTTGGAGCAAACGTGCCCTCAAAGTCGTATGGGTCATTCCACAGCAGCTGCTGCACCTCATCTGGTGGCTCGAGCATGCCCTTTGGATGTGTGTTGAGGGCTCTTATGTGCACGATGTCTTTGGAAATCCCACCATGCATCAGGATGCCCTCTCCATTGAGCACGAGGCAGTAGGGCAGCTGGGCAAAGCACTGATTGAAGAGGTGCCAAACGTGCTCAGGGTATGCACCGAGCACCGCTCGAAAGAAGTGGTACCTGTAGTTCAGATAGGGGAGCTCGTGGTTTCCCCTCAGGAGTATCACACGATGGGGGCACTCTATGAGCAGCCTCAGCACGAAGTCCACTGCCTCTATCTGGGCGCTCCCCCTATCCACGTAATCGCCGAGGAACACCACCAGCTCGAAATTGTGCTCCTCCAGCAGCCACTCCAGATGCTTTAAGGTAGTGGGGCTTCCATGAACATCCCCCACAATAAGCACATGGTGGGCACTTCTTTCCACCAAGTTGGGCATTCTGCTCAGAATGCGGGTGGCGCTCTCTATCAGCTCAACCTGCTCATCAAGAGTTGGCAGAGACATAATCCCAGGGTGGAGGCTACACTGCCTCTTTCTTGCGAATTGTGTATATCATCACTGCGAGCCCAATTGCGAGGACAACACTCATGACGAACCACGCAAAGGCAACGCCAGAAAACAGCTCCGAAATGTCCAGCAGGAGCACTGTAATCAGCAGGAGTGAGAGTCCAATGTAGGCAATCGCAAGCCCCACGAGGGGGGCAACTATTCTAATGTTCAACGCTGGTGACCCACCTCCCATATCAACACACAGAGGAAACATCAGAGGAAAAATGTATTTAAGACTATGGAGGAACATGTTCTCATGCTTTTGCTCGAATGCTGCCCATGAGGGAGTGCTATACGACATACCCACATTGATGCTCTCCAGCCTCTATTATTCATCTACTTGAAATCCTTTTTCTCTTTCACATCCTTTCCATAACAGTGAGTTCCAAAACTCCATCATATCTATGCAAAGTTTTAAAAGATGTATGTGCTTTTATCCAGTCCCAGAAGCTCCTGCTTTTTATGTCTTCCTCATACACCATTTAAGGTAGGATGCTGCCAAGAGCACAACTCGGGCACAAATGTTGGGGCATCCACCGTTCCCCGTGCTGAAACAAAAATGGGAGGATTACTTCACTTCTATCCTGCTCATCCTTTCTGCAGCCACCTTGGGCAGCCTCACCTCGAGCACACCATTCTTAAACGTGGCTTCTGCCCTGTCGGCATCCACATCCACGGGCAGCGGGATGGACCGATGGTATCCCCTGTACGTGCGCTCCCTGTAGAGGTAGTTCCCCTCCTTCTTCTCCACCTCTTCCTCACGCTTGGCCTTGACCCTGAGCACGTTGTCCACCATGGTGAGCTCGATGTTCTCCTTCTTCACACCAGGCAGCTCCACGCTGACCACGAACTCGTCCTCCCTCTCGACCACGTCCATGTGGGGCTCTCTCATCTCAGAGGACTCAGCCACTGGGGCTCTTGACCACCTCTCAGCAGGCTCACCCATGCGCATTTTTGGAAGCCAGCTTCTCTCAAGCTCGCTCATGAGCTGGGCGAAATCCTCCTGCAGCCTTCTGAATTCTCTGAACGGTGACCACCTCTCCATCTCATCACCTCCTCAAGGTTAACAACCTACTGTTTACAACATCGTGTTTACTAAAATATAAAGTTTTCGCTAAAGCACCCTACATCTCCTCCAAGGGCGCAATACCCAGTGTCTCGAGGCACGCAGCCAGCCCATAACGGGCAGCCCTCACGAGGGTGAGCCTTGGCGCCCTGAGGTTGGATGGGGCACCCAGAACAGGGCACTGTCTGTAAAACTGGTTGAACGCCTCGGCAAGCTCGCGGGCATACTGGGCAAGATAGTGGGGCCTGAGTTCGCTCACACACTGCTCGAGCACGTGGGTGAATTGCCCAATACGCTTTATGAGTTCCTGCTCTGAGGGTTCCACCAAGAGAGAGAGCTCGCCATTCTCGGTCTGCTCTCCCGCCCGCCTGAGGATGCTGCACGCCCTCGCGTGGGCATACTGTATGAAGGGGGCTCCCAGCTTCTCAAAGTCCAGCGCACTCTTCCAGTCGAACACCATGTCCTTTTCAGGAGACACCTTCACCACATCATATCTGACTGCCCCGATGCCCACCGCCTCGGCTATTGTGCGCCTCTCACTCTCCTCCATGTCCCCCCTTCGGGCATCCACCTCCCTTCGGGCATGCTCCACCACCCTATCCAGCAGCTCGTCCGCGGATATGAACTTGCCCATCCGAGTGCTCATCGAGCCCTCTGGAAGGGACACAAACTCGAACACCACTATCTCTGGCTTTTTCTCCCCCAGCATCTCGAGCACCGCCTTGAGCTGGGTGGACACCAGCTTGTGATCGGCACCCAGCACGTCTATCATCCTATCGCACCGCCTCGCCTTCCATATGTGGTATGCGATGTCTCTCGTGGTATACAGGGAGGTGCCATCCCTCCGCCTTATCACGAGGGGTTTGTCGATGCCCATGTGGGTGAGGTCCACCATCAGCGCCCCATCCTCCACATACGTGTGCGCACTGCGCTCCAGCCTGCGAACCACCTCGTCGACTGCCCCCGAGTCCACACACTGGGACTCATGCACATACGTATCGATGTGGATGTTCATTCGCGCAAGGCTCTGGCGGATGCCAGAAACTGCGAGCTCCACAGCCCTCTCAAACCTCTCTCTGACCTCGGGGTCGTTCTGCTCGTTTCTTATCATCAGCTCGGTTATTTCGCTCTCGAGCGAGGGGTCGCTGGCGAGCAGCCTGTTGGCCTCGACATACACATCGGCAACCGCATGGTCTGGCTTTTTGGTATCATCGAGGGAGAGCCGTGTAAGAGCCCATGCCACGATGGCCATCTGCCGTCCCATGTCGTTCACATAGTACATCGTGCTCACATCATAGCCCAGCCTTCTGTGGATGCGGGCGAGGGTATCGCCTATGATGGAGTTACGGATGTGCCCCACATGAAGCGGCCCATTGGGGTTGGCCGATGTGTGCTCTATTATCACCCTTCCTTCCCTAAGACCCTTACCATAATGCTCCCGCTCCTTTAGCACCTTTTCGAGCACGGCGGTGCAGTACTGCATGGAGAGGTGGATGTTGATATAGGGACCCGTGGCCTCGACACGCTCCACATATGGGCTGCCCTCAAGTCTCTCCCCAACGTGTGAGAGCAGCATTTTGGCCGCCTCTGCAGGACTTACCCCAAGTGGCCTGGACAGCCTGAACGCCAGCGAGCTGGAGATGTCTGCATATCTCGATGGGCCAAGCCCCATGAGCACCTCATCCGCTGATATCGGCTCCTTGCCAATAAGCCCACATGCCGCATCGTATAGCCATCCTGCAATCTCTTTTCTCACCGTCAGGTACATGCCACTCGCCATGGCAGCCTATGGAGGGTGCACTTAAAAAGCCTTGGGAAAATCTCTGGAGATGCTATAGGGAGGTGTCCCTCGCACCCCCATGTCCCTCGCACCCCCGCCCCCATCGAACGCCCGCTAATGCCCGAATACGTGAGCCACATGGCTCAGAAGGCCAGCACATAGTACACGCCAGCCACCAACGTGAGCGTCAGTGCCCTCAGCCCCATCGATACCAAGAGTATCTTCATTCCCTGTGCTGGTCCAAATATGCCAAGATAGTAGGGCATGTACGTCCTGAGTATGCCCACCACTGTGAGCACCTTGCCCACCAAAAGGGTGAGCACCACCTCCTCGCCCGTGAGCACTCCATTGTCGAGCAGCCCACCGGCTATGATATATGCACCAAACTGGCTTGCGAGCTGGGTTGCCACTATGGGCAACCCCTCGTTGGGTATGGGAAGATAGGGCTGGACGAAGTGCAAGCTCTCAGAGAGCATATTGAAGATGCCAGCCCCTATGAGGAAAAACACGAGGATGCTGATGGGCACCATGAGCTTGAGAATGCGGCGCAGGGCGGAAATCGTTCGTGCGAGGGCCACTCCCGCAGCCTCCCTGCCATCGAGGCTGCGCCTCTGACTGCTGGATGGGGGTGTACACCTTCCTCTCCCCACCAGCGTGAGCCTTCCATACAGCATGATTATCGATGTCTTCATGAGGCCCGCAATGGTGAGCAGCAGTATGAGCACCAGCCCATGCCACCCAAGGAGCGGAATAAGCACGGGAATCATCGTCCTCCAGTGGGTGACCACGCTTGGAAACGAGTTCATTACCGCGCCCACCATCATCTCCCTCTCGTCTATGTGGCCTCCATCGTACATCCTTCTGAGGATGGCGTTTGCGGCAGATGGAGAGCCAAACGCCGTAAGAAAGCTCACACCAACCTCATCGCACAGGTGGGCCGCCCTCGTGAGGGGGAGTGTGAGCCTCGCCATCCTGTCTATCCAGCCAAGCTCCACCAGCACCTCCATCAGGAAGATGCCCCCTGCCATGAAGGGCACCACCCTTGCAAGAAACACAGCCGTCTGAACGAGGGCCTCCACGGCGAGTTCGAGCATGGCAGGCTACACAGAAAAAACACGAAATAAAGGTGTTGCTTGGAGGGCTGCCTATATCTCCACTATTCTCGCCCCATCCTCGGATATCAGCGCCACCGTACGCCTTCCCGTGAGCACGCCAGAGCACTCTCCGGGGTTGACCAGCGTGCAGGTGCCAATCCTTCTCACCTCTGGCCGGTGGGTGTGCCCGCACACCACGAACCGATACATTCCAGAGGCTGCGAGGGCTGCTGGTAGCTCTGGATTTGTGCCATGCAGCAGGGCTATGCCCTCCACCACACCAAACTCCCCAAGAACAAAGAAGCCCGCCCCTTCAAAGAACTGCTTGAGGGCGAGCCTGTCCCCATCGTTGTTGCCATACACCAAATACAGAGGACACTCAAGCCCAGAGAGGGGCCTTGCCATGAAGGGAGACACCACGTCTCCAGCGTGCAGCACGTACTTCACACCCTCGTCATTGAACAGCTCCACGGCAGCGCGCGCAGCCTCGATGCAGTCGTGGGTATCTGAAATGGCACCTATCACAGCACAGCCTCCATCCTCTTCAGCGCCTCCTGAAGCTGCTCGATGCTGGCGGCATACGATATCCGCACATAATCCCTGTACGCACTCCCAAACGCTGTACCGGGTGTGAGGGCAACGAGTGCCTCGTTGAGCAGTCTCTCTGCCACCTCATCCCCGGTGCCCCACCTACCCACATGGGCAAACACGTAGAACGCCCCCTCTGGCTTGGGACACTCCATGCCCAGGCGCCAGAGCCCCTCTATGAGCACGTCCCTCCTTCTTTCGAACTGTGCCCTCATGTGCTCGACCTCGCTCTGGTCGCCGCTGAGGGCTGCCACTCCAGCCCTCTGGACAAACGATGTCGGATGGCTCACCGAGTGGGACTGTATCTTTAGCATGCCCCTTATAATCCACTCGGGAGCCGCCGCATACCCCAGCCTCCATCCTGTCATGGCATACGCCTTAGAAAACCCGTTGACTGTGATTGTCCTCTCCTGCATCCCCTCGAAGGCGCCTATGCTCACGTGCTCTCCACCATAGATTATCTTCTCATATATCTCGTCCGAGAGCACAAAGAAGTCGTGGTCGCACGCTAAATCCGCCACCGCCCTGAGAACATCCTTTGGATACACCGCACCCGTGGGGTTGCATGGGCTGTTGAGTATCAGCAGCCTCGTGCTGCTTCCCACCTGCTCTGCTATCTGCTCGGGCTCTGGCACAAATCCGTTTTCGAGGGAGGTGTTCACCCACGTGGTGCGTGCCCCAGAGAACCTGATGCACGCCTCATAGGACACCCACGCAGGGCCAATCAGCACCACCTCATCCCCCTCCTCCAGAAGGGTGCACGCGACCTCGAATATCGCGTACTTGGCTCCCGGCGTCACTATCACCTGCTCAGGGACGACATCGAGCCCATTTTCCTCCCTGAGCTTCTTGGCGATGGCATTCCGAAGCTCGGGGATGCCCGCACTCTGAGTATAGTGCGTCTCACCCTGCTGAAGCGATTCCCATGCCGCTCGCTTGATGTGAGCAGGGGTGTCGAAGTCCGGCTCTCCAAGGCTCAGACTGATGACGTCCTTTCCCTCTGCCCTGAGCTTGCGGGCGAGGTTGGCTATGCGTATGGTCGCGGACTCCTCGATGCCGCTCACTCTCGCAGACACTCTCGGAGCAGACATTCAGTGCTCACCCTTTAGCCTTCGTACCATCTTGACCGCTGCCTCCACCGCCCGCTTGGCATAGCCCACCCGCTCATGAGCCTCGAGCCTCGTCATCCCAGGCCCGGATATCCCGAGAGTTATGGGCTTGTCGTACTCGAGAGCGAGGTCTGCAATCTTTCTCGATGCTTGTGCAACCACCACCTCGTCATGCTTGGTGGCGCCCTCTATCACGCACCCTATGGTGACCACCGCATCCACCTCAGGGTCAGATGCCATGTGCTTCACCGCAAGCGGCATGTCGAACACGCCCGGCACATACATCACCCTCACCACGCGTGCGCCGAGAAACTCGGCATGCTCCATTGCGAGCTGTTCCATCTGATATGTGATGTCCCGGTTGAACTCCGAGACCACAAGCCCCAGTCTTATCTCCATGTGCAATCCCCTGCTCACCTAAGTGGGACAGGTATATATATATCCCGCTACCTCATGGCAACGTAGCCCAGAGCGATGCTGAGCACAAAACCCAGCACACCTGTCCACAGGGCAATCTCAGTGGGGGCGGCATATATCAGCCATGCCGAGAGCAGTGCCAGCGTGGGTGGGATGACCAGCGAGAAAGAAGGGTTGTGCCCCTTGGCCCGAGATTGAGCTGGAGCATGAGATATCGTTCGCTCGAGCGCCCTTCTCATGAGGGGGGGCAGCTCTGCCACGAGCTCATAATACTCCTTCATGCTCTTTTTAAGCCTTCCAGTCGGACCGTGCGTGTCCACCACCTCTGGAAAGTCCTCCACGAAGGTGGTTATGCTTCTTTTTAGGTCAAAATCGGGGTCGAGTTCCTTACACACCCCCTGAACGAGGAGAATTGCCCGCTCCAGCAGCGTTAGCTGGGGTGGAAAGCTGAGTCCATATTTCAGCGCAATCCTTGCGAAGTTTTCGGCCTGGCTGGACTCGTGCACATTCATGTGAAACTTGGCAACGAGCTCGTCCAGCTCGGCATACAGTGCATGGACGTCCACCTCAGACGGGTGGGCACGGGCAATTTTCAGCAGGATTCTGAGCGCTTCTTCCGTGTCCTTCAGATACACGGCATAGAAAAGCCTAAATGTAAGGCTCTTGAGCTCAGGGCTAAGCACGCCCGTGGCTCCAAAATCCAGTAGTGCCACCCTTTTCTCACCCGGACAGAGGAGAAAGTTTCCACCATGCGGGTCTCCATGGAACAGCCCATCCACGAAGACCATCTTCAAAAATATCTCGGCAATCAGGCTCGCATACATCTGCCTGTGTTCGGCGCTCATTGTCTGAGCATCGCTCAGCTTCAGCCATGGAATGTACTCCATGACCAGCACCTCCTCCGTGGTGTACTCCCAGCACACCCTCGGAATCCTTACCGCATCCCATCCCCCCATGCTCATGCCAAACCGCTCCATGTTAAAAGCCTCGGCGAGCATGTCGGTCTCCCGAACGAGCACGCTGGAAAGCTCCGACAGGAATCCCTCAACATCGAGGGACTTGGAGATGCCCGTGAGCCTTGCCACCACGGGCAGCACCCACGAGAGCAGGGCAAGGTCGGTCTCGATTTGCTTTTTCACATTGGGCCTTAGCAGCTTTACAGCCACCTCTCTGCCCTGTAGCTTTGCCCGATACACCTGAGCCACGGAGGCGCTGGCGATTGGTGTTCTCTCAAATTCCTCGAACATGCTCTCAATGGAGTTGCACCTGTAGCATGTGGGGCTCATCTTGCCCACCGGGCACGTGCATCTGAAGTTCTCCTGCCTCGTAACCTTCTCAAAGGGATGGGGCTTCACGTTGTCCTTCAGCTTGGACAGCTCCATGGCAAGCTGAGGAGAGATTATGTCCGACCTGTAGCTTAGCAGCTGGCCAGCCTTGATGAAGGTGGCACCCAGCTCGCACAGGGCGGTGCTCAGCGTTCTCACATCCCTCAGCACGCTCTGGGGTGGATTACACTGCATCCCATTCCTGCTCGCCACCAGCCGGGGCACCACCAGAATGAGGTTGTATCTTATCACCACGTAGACGATGCGAATCAGCCTGAACACGAGGTCAAGCATGACGCCACCTCAATGCCGCCTGTATGCCCAGCCCTCGAGCACCCTGTAGGCCACATACGCGAGCACCAAGAACGCCAACACCCAGAACACACTGGTGAGAATCTTGAGGGCTACCAATGCTATGATGATGGCGGCTATCAGCAGCACTATCCTTTCCAGCATGCTCCTTCTCATACCCTCACCTGCCCACATTTTTCTATTTTCTTTGGCGGAATCTCGATTATCATGTGCCCATCCTTGAACACCCTCACCCTGCCAGCACTCTCAGAGAGCACCACTGCAATGGCGTTGGTGTCTCGCGTGATGGCCGCTGCCGAGACGTGCCTTCCGCCAAATCCCTTGGCCACGGTCACACTTCTCGCATCCACATCCAGATATCTGCCAGCCGCAAGCGCCACGCCGCGCTCATCCAGGATGAAGGCTCCGTCCAGCTGCGCAAACTCTTTGAGGGTCTCCCAGTTCTTGGGGTTGGTGATTGTTCTCTCCTGCTCTGGATGCCCCTCAAAGGGGTTGAGAATGAGCTGATGGGAGCGCCTGAGCACCTCCTCTGAATCGCCTATCACCAGCATGGTGCCCACCCGTTTTCCCTCCCTGCCCTCGTATCCAAGAGTTATTGCAAAGTTTATGGCACTTCTGAGCACATCCCTATCCACCCTCTCGGTGCATTCCTCCAGCGCCCGAAGGATGGCACTCTCAGAGAGGTCATAGAGCACGATTGCCTCGCTCGAATGGGTCGCCATGATGCCCACCACGAGCCCCTCCTCAATGGCACCTATCAGTGCAGCCACATCTGCGACCGTGGACACGGCAGACATGGCGCTTCTGCCCATGGCCAGCACGTCGTCCCTTGCCACGTCCATGAGAGAATTCCCACACCTGTCTATCGAGGGGCGTCTCGATAGCTGGTGCTCTGGAGAGAGGCCACCACCCTCTGAGCAGATGAGCACGGGCACTGAGGTGGGGGCAGTGTCAACGGGCACCTCTGTGAGCAGCAGGATGGCGCAGGCACTCACGCTCTCTGCAAGCTCCACTGCAGCCCTGTACACTGCCTCCTTCCTGTCCACTTCCTCACCCTAACAGCAAAAATGCCAAGTCCACATACACATTCCACAGTGTGTAATATAAACATTTTGAGGTGGTGTATGTGGATGAGCCGGCGGGACAAATACTATCCCAGTGTGCAAAGCCTTCCCACACACCCACATGTGCTCGTTGTCGTGGTGCCCCTCACATCAGAGCAAATCGTGGTGGAGGCTGCCATAAAGAGCCATTTTTCACCAGCAAGCGCATAGCCCCAAAGCCCATATACTCATGCTCACCTATGGGGGGGCATGCATCTCAGGATAGGCACGAGGGGTAGTGCCCTCGCTCTGGCCCAGACGAAGAAGGTGATGGAGCAGCTCATGCGCCTCGATGCCGAGCTTGAGCTCGAGCAGGTGGTCATCAAGACCACTGGAGATATCGTGAGAGACAGGGCGCTGCACGCCATGAAGGGTGTGGGAGTGTTCGTCCGAGAGCTCGACGAAGCCCTCCTTCGAGGAGAGATAGACCTCGCAGTGCACAGCATGAAGGACATCCCGACGATTCGGCCAGAGGGGCTCATCACCGCTGCCGTGCTCGAGAGGGAGTCGCCTTATGACTGCCTAATCACGAGGGATGGCACACCCCTGAGCAGACTCCCACCTGGAGCGGTCATCGGAACCTCCTCCCTCAGGAGGGTGGCTCAGCTGAGAAGGGCTCATCCCCAGCTCTCAGTCATCCCAATGCGGGGAAACATCACCACACGCCTGAGAAAGCTCGAGGAGGGTGTGTGCGATGGCATCATGCTCGCAGAGGCGGGGCTCATCCGCATGGGGTGGAGCATCGAGAGGGAGGTGCTCCCGTGTGAGCACTTCCTGCCCTCGTGCAATCAGGGAGTGATAGCGTGCGTGTGCATGCAGCACTCCGATGCCCACGAGCTGCTCACCCGCATCGACCACCCCATTACGCACACAGAGACCGAGCTGGAGCGAAGGGTGATGGAGGTGCTGGGTGGAGGGTGCCTAGTGCCCATGGGTGTGCTCGCCCAGAGCCAGCCAGAGGGTATCAGGCTGAGCGCCGAGGTGCTCTCTATAGATGGAAGAGAGCACACACGAAGGGAAGTGCTCATACCCACCACGACCGAGAGAGAACACAAGCTGAAAATGGCTGAAGAGCTCGCCAAAGAGATTGCGCACGCTGGGGGTGCACGACTCATAGAGCTTGCCAAAGAAGGGGTAGAGGGATGAACTGCCACCCATAAACTGACCCCCTCCCCGCTCTAAAGAGCGAGGGTTCTCCATAGGAGAACCGGCTCGCATCCGTCTCACGACGGCTTCATCGGCTTCGGTTGGTGTCATCGGGCTGGGTCAGAGCAGCCCTCTGAAAAAGAATATATACGAAACTATAACTTTAACAGCGGGGATGCGTCCGCTTAAGGTGTAATAGTGGCTAAATAATAAGGAGGCACAATTGTTGTGGAACACACAGTGGAAGAAGTTGCAGCCATCGGTCAGCTCCTCCCGAAGTCATCATCAAATCTGACTATGTCGTCTTCTCCAAGATATTCGCCTATCTGAACTTCTATGACGTCCAGTGGTAGCAAGGCGGGATTTTCGAGTCTGTGTTTCATTCCTGCCGGAACAAAAGTGCTCTCGCCACTCCTGAGTATGAAGCTCTTCTCCCCAACCGTAGCCTTCGCAGTCCCCCTCACGACGACCCAGTGCTCACTTCGGTGGTAATGCATCTGAAGACTCAGTCTCTTACCGGGTTTAACTGTTATATGCTTTATTTTGTAGAGAGGTCCCTCCTCCAGTACAGTATATGACCCCCATGGCCTGCAGACCGTTGTGTGGAACTCGACTCTTTCATCCCCCCTACTCTTCAGTGTTTCAACAATCTCCTCGACCCTCTCAGCCTCGCAGCGTGGGCATACGAGTGTTGCGTCTCTCGTGTCCACGACCACCACGTCCCTCAGTCCGATTGTTGCAATGAGCCTATCTCCAATTACGATGTTGTTTTCTGAATCTACGCCTATGCACTCACCCCTCACGGCGTTGCCATGCTCATCCTTTTCAATTAGCTCGTAAATGTCATCAAAGCAACTTACATCATTCCAAAAGAAGTCTGCCAGCACAACGGCCCCCCTCTCGGTCTTCTCCATTATGCACCTCTCAAGCGACGCCCTGGGCACTTTCTCGTAATCCTCATTTTCAAGCGTTTCAGCGATATCTGGGGAGAATTTTTCACATTCATCAAAAAAAATCCCAGAATCAAAAACATATATTCCGGTATTCCAGATATAGCCCATGGAATACAGTTCATCTGCGTTTTCTGGTTTTTCTACGAATTTATCTATTTTATACCCTCCGTTCAGTTTTTCGCCGGGCTTTATGTAGCCGTATTTTGGATGGGGCTTTCTGGCTCTAACACCGAGGGCCACAAGATAATCGCTGGAAAGCTTTTCTGCTCTCTCGAGGGCTTCGATATACTCTCCATTTACAACGTGGTCCGATGGAAATATTGCCACTTTTGATGGAGCGACCTCTTTCAATCCAAAGTAAACAGCGGGAAGTGTGCCCCTCTGCTCTGGCTCCACGATGACCTCTGCCTCAACGCCAATTTCGGAAAGCTGATCAAACACCATGAACTTCTGATTCCTGCTCGTCACCACATGGATGTCCTCAGGTGGAGCTATCTCGAGAGCCCTTTTGACAGTCATCTGAAAAAGAGAGTGGGCATTGAACCTGAGGAACTGCTTTGGATGCTGCTCCCTGCTGAGTGGAAACAAACTCGTTCCGTCTCCTCCAGCGAGTATGAGCACTTTCATGTGGGGATGGTCTGCACTGAGGCTCATAACTTAATTTTGCTTCAGTAAGGGATATAAAGGAAGTGGTGCGAGCTTCACGCATGTTCAGACCCATGTGCAATTCTGATATGGTCTCTGCTATAAGGGAGAAAAAAACCGTAGATATTGTCAGGAGAAAGACGGTAATCACCGCAAAGCGAGTTCACATAAAAGGATTTCCGTCAGATCCCGTTTCAATTTTCAATGCCTCGATGGTAGTTGATGGTGATGAAATAAAAATTTACGGGAGGATAGTTCTGGGATACTTCACGTATGCGAGTGCTGTAGCGGAGATAGGGATGAATTTGGAGGATATTTACTGCTATTGCCATGAGCACTACGCTGCGGAGATTGTTGTGTATCCGGATAACAAGTTCGACATATGGGGTGTTGAGGACCCGAGAGTTTACGAAATTGATGGTAAGATGTACATGACGTACTGTGGAAGGACTGTCAACTACTTCGACTCCCATGTTAGGATGGAAAGAACTCTCCCCGTTACGGCAGTCCGAGAGAGGGATGGCTGGAAAAAGCTTTGCGTTTTCAGAATGCCCCCAGAGCTGAGGAATTTTGAAGTAAGTGATAAGGATGCCTTTCTCGTTGAAACCAAGGGTGGACTCAAGCTCTTCCACAGGCCCCATGTAAAAAACCAGACTGAAGAGAAGTTCTGCCTTGCGATAAGCGATGTCGAGTCCCTGCCAGACGGCTTTTCAGATATAAGCGTACAGAACACCGTTCTTGTGATGGAGCCGGCTGAGTTCGAGGAGAAGATAGGCTGGGGAACCCCTCCCGTTAAAGTGGGAGGTGAATATCTTCTGCTGCTCCATGCCGTGGATTCTGAAACAAAAAGCTACAAGGTCTTTGCCGTGCTCATGGACGACGAAAACATCACGGCCATTACGCCCCACTACATCATGGAGCCCAAGGAAAACTACGAGATCTACGGCGACAGACCTTTCGTGGTGTTTCCGTGTGGAGCCCAGCTTGTTGATGACGCCCTTCTCATCTCGTACGGAGCTGCAGATTCGGCGGTGGGGATAGGGGAGATCGATGTGAGTGAGCTAGTGTCATTGCTCGACTCTAACAGGATTGAGTGAGATCTTCAAACAGCTTTACGAACTCCGCCGCTATTTTATCACTTCTGTTCTCCTCAACGTACTCCTCTGCCGCCTTCAACACTCCCTTTCTGTAATCTTCGTCCTCGATCAGCCTGATTAGCTTTTCTTTGAGATCATCGACATCTGAGTATATCACTGCCGGTGTTATGCCATTGATCTCTGGCAGGGATTCAAAGTGCCTGGTATTGGGAACCACTGTCGGAACGAGGGAGCCCATGCACAGGAAGAGTGTTGAGGAGACCACCGTATACTTTGTATTCCCCTTGGGGAGGAGGTGGACGTCTGACGGATGCAGGTACTCATATATCTCCTCGTTGGAGAGTCTTTTTTGTTCCTGCTCCAGCCATGGCCTGGTGAAAGGCAACAGGCCGTTAGATCTTACAACCCTGTAGACAAAATCGTATTTTGAAGATATTCCATCGAGGGCCCTAAGAAAATCATGGTACTCTTCCACGGGCTGCCTGCCAAAGCTGAAGAAAGTTAAAACATCTTCTGCAAACCTTCTGTTCCCTCTCCTGACCGGATGGCAGGGATAGGGGATTACCCTCGTCTTCTCCTCATAGCCGTACACGACCTCTCTTTGATAGCGCTCGTCGAAGACAACGATGGCATCGAACGCATCGAGAGTGTACCGTATGTCATCCCTGCATCCTTCGTGGATTACTGCGATTGTCTTTGCCTCAATTCTGCGAACGAGCCTCTCAATGTCATCATAGGGCAGGCTGGCGTAGGATTCTACTATGAGAACATCGAGTCCCTCTGAGAGCACTTCGTCTTCCTCGATACTGCCACCACTCTTCGTCTCAGGATCGAGCTCACTGTAACATCGAATGACGAAGTCCTCATCTTTCTTTATTATTTTGTGGTGCCACCAGCGATTTGCAGACTGAACGTATGGAGCAAACACCTTAACTCTGTGCCCCATTTTCAGGAATTCGTTACATATGAGCTGTGCGTGCATTGACACTCCACAGGTAGCGTTCCATCTCGAGATTATGCCGATGGAATACATCTCATCACTTCCTGAGGGTTCAAACACTATTCAAAAGCTTAAATGTTTCGAAACTTCTGACCGTCCCGAAGGGTGTATGAGCTCGAAGTGAAGCTTTGGGTGAACGCCCACGGCTCAGGAGACGGGGACGGGCTCTGGAATGACGGGGATGGGATACTTGGAGCGTTCCTGGGCGCTCACCACCCCGATCTCTTCCACCTCGCCTTTCTCGATGTCTACCACTATCCTCACACTCTTCTGCCCGACTCCTGTGCTCTCCACCTCCACCACCCACTCATCGCCCACCTTCGTTGCATGAACATAATAGTCGCCCTCGTCCAGCTCTGCCCACAGCTCCTCCGAGGCGAGGGCGATGAGCAGTGCCCTGCTCTCGTTCGTCCAGCTCACTCCAGAATCCACAGTCGCGCTGAAGTGGACGCTCACATAGGTGCCGTTCCTGAGCACATGCCCGGATACGCCTACCTCGTATCCTTCCTGAGAGGGGCGCACCGATGTGTAATCAACGGTAAACCCCTCGAGGCGGTTCTCAAGCTGCTCCTTGGCGAGGGCGAGGCTGGCATCCATCTCGTTCACCTCGTGCACCATCGCCCATACTATCGCCCCCCACAGCAGGGCGGCAACCACGACCGTGATGAGCACGCCCCCCTTCACTCTTCTCCCTCCAGCACGTGGCGGTAGCGGTATATGAGGTAGGCGAGGATGAGGGTGGCGGTTGTGAGGGTGGCCAGCTTGAGCAGGACTGGCCTTCCCATTAGCAGCGTGAGGAGGGAGGATGCCACGAGGAACAGTCCGGGCATGGCAAGCCCCAAGCCCATGACCTTAGTCCCTCTGTAGAGCTGCACGCCCACCGATATCAGCGCCCCTCCAGCCACGAGTGAGAGGGCTGCCGTGTAGTCTCTGAGGGCGTACGCCTCCACGTTGTGTCCTTTCACAAGGGTCTCCACCAGAAACGACACTCCATAGTGCACCGTTGCCACCACGAGGACTGCCAGCAGTACTGAGAGCACGATTTGAACGGCGTTAGTGCGTGCCAACCTGTTTCCTCCCATTTTTCCTGTGCGTCTCCGCGTGCTTCAGCGACCAGACAGTAAAATGTTCAGTCCCCTATCAGCCTATACAGTGTGTCTCTCTCCCTTGGCACCCTCCCTATCTCTGTTATCAGCTTTCTGAGGTGCTCTGGAGAGGTGTACTGACCAGCAGTTCCTCCAGCACTGCTCGATATGCTCTCCTCCATGAGCGTGCCCCCGAGGTCGTTTGCTCCGCACAGCAGTGCCACCTGCGCCAGCTTGTGTCCGAGCTTGACCCAGCTCGCCTGTATGTTGTTCACGAGCCCGAACAGCAGTATTCTGGCGATGGAGTACACCTTCAGGTCCTCCACGCCCCCAGTGGCAAACCTCACCCGCTCGCCAAGCGGGCTGTTGTGGGGCATGAAGGGCAGGGGCACGAATTCGGTGAACCCATGGGTTTTTTGCTGAATATTGCGTATGAGAAGGATGTGTTCTATCCTATCCCTCCAGCTTTCCACGTGCCCATACATCATCGTGGCGGTGGTGGGTATGGAGAGGGCGTGGGCAGTGGTGATCACATCCACCCACTGCGCTGTGGAAAGCTTCTTGGGACATATCCTCCTTCTGACCTCATCCACCAAAATCTCGGCAGCGGTTCCTGGCATGGAGCCAAGGCCGCTCCTCCTGAGCTCGGTCAGCGCCTCCCGTATCGTGATGCCGCTGTTTTTGGCACCGTGCACCACCTCCATGGGTGAGAAGGCGTGCAGGTGCATGCGGGGATAGTGGCTCCTTATGGTCTCGAGAATCTCGCAGTAGTCCTCTGTGCCCATCCTGGGGTGGAGCCCGCCCTGAATGCATATCTCGGTGGCGCCCATCCTGCTCGCCTCCTCCACCTTTTCGAGTATCTGCTCTAACGTGAGTTCGAAGGGGGGTAGCTTGCAGAAGGCGCAGAACGCGCACTCCCCCACGCACACGTTGGTAAAGTTGATGTTGCGGTTGACCACGAAGCTCACCACATCCCCACACGCCCTCTCTCGCAGGTGGTCGGCAGTGGTGGCAAGGGTGAACAAATCGAGGTCAGCCAGCTTGAGGGCATCGCCTACGCTGATGTGGGTGCGTGAGGGGATTTCATCCAGTGGGGGGATTTCATCCAGTGGGGGGATTTCATCCAGTATACTGCGTGATTGTGGCATTGAACGCTTTTAATACTGGGCGACCTACTCACACATAAGCTTAACTGTCGAGAGGTATGTATGTGTGGTGGCTGTGGTGGCTCGCAGGACGAGGTCTGATCACTGCCCGATATGGACAGCCATGGAGGCAGACGCCAATGGCAATGCGCATGTGTATCAGAGGGCGAGTGAAGAGGAGATGGGAGCATGGATGAAGCCCTTCTGACTCCCCTGTTCGATGATGTGGGAAGCTTTCCCCTGCCCGAGGGGATGAGCAGGGTGGATGTGAACACCGATGACCCAGCTGCAGTGCAGCGCTATCTCGACGTCGTGGAGCAGGCGATGTGGATGAAGGTGTGTGCGGGCGTGGAGGTACCCACATACCCCCAGTTCAGGGACATGAACAGGATGTTTCTCGATATCATAGAGGACCCCTCGAAGTGCACCGAGCCTCTCGCGGTGAATGATGAGAGCGCCGCCATACTGGAGCTTGAGGCAGTGGAGCGGGTGGCTCGAAGATGGAGGAGGGAGCAGGGCAAAACCCTTGGAGTGAGGGTGTGCATCACGGGGCCAGTGGAGCTATACCTTGCCCTGTTTGGCCCATCGAACTACCCCGACGTGCTGCTCCAGCTGGCAAGAAGCATCTCGGCATTCATAAGGCATGCGTGTACTGCTCATCGTCTGGACGTGAAGGTGGTGAGCCTCGATGAGCCCAGCCTCGGGCTCAATCCCAGCATAATGCTCGCAGAGGACGACATCCTCGATGCACTGGACAGGGCTGTGAAGGGATGCAGGGCTGATGTGCAGATACATCTTCATTCCCCCCTCTACTATGAGCTTGGCTGCATGTCCTCTGTGGACGTGGTGGGAGTGGAGTGCGCCTCTGACCCCTCCAGCCTCGAGATGATTGACCGCGCGGTGTTGGAGCACACGGACACATACCTCAGGGTGGGGATTGCCAGAACAGATATTCATTCCATGGCCGCACAGCTCAGCGAGAGATATGGGGCGAATGTGTGGAAGGTGCCAGAGCTGCTCGAAAAGCTCGTAAGTGAGCTGGAGACACCAGAGGTAATTCTGTCAAGGCTCGAGCGTGCCCACCGCATGTTTGGCGACAGGATACGCTATGTTGGGCCAGACTGCGGGCTTGGTGCATGGCCCTCCCAGAGGATTGCCGCAGCCCTGCTGTCCAATGTCCGAAGGGCGGTGGATGTATGGCGCAATACAGAGTGAGTGAACTACCCGAAGACGGTGGCAACTGATGTTAACGGAGCAGTGAACATGCTAAGTAAAGTAGCTAAAGTAGCTCCCGAACCTCTGGTAGGGAGTAGTGGCTAGTGGCGGTGTGAACAGGCCTGTGAGGATGAGGCTCGTAAAGAGCAAACTCCCCACGAAGCTCCGTCGGTGGGGGCGGGGTAGTTCACTGAATTGTCGATTGTGGCTAATTGTCGATGGGGGCTACGTGCACGTCATCTGGAATGGCAAATCACGCTCTCCATGGTTCTATTGGGCGTTTCGACCACAAAAGATTTAAAAAGGGAGTTTGTAATAGGGGGAACAGTAATCCAGCTTTGTGGATTGAGAGGGTGAAATGGCATTCGACAATCAACGAAAGTTGGTTGCCAGATGCCAATGCTGCCGTCCCAGAGGGCACGCGCCCTTGGGGGACGGAGAGGGCACATCATCATCCCGAAGCTAAGGAGGAGGATAAGACATGATAAAGAAGATTACACTCGTACTTGTGGCAGCGTTGCTACTCGTAGGGGTAGCATCCGCGGCAAGTGCGGCAACAGAACTCAAGATACGCAGCAGCGTATACTCCAACCCAACTGGTGATGTCGCAATCACAGCCGACGACTTTGCCGCATTCTGGTATGACGTGGATGACGGCAAGTCGAGCGAGCTGGTATACATCGACAACAACCAGGGTGACAACAGGCTCGATCTCGACGACACCATCGCCAAGGGCGACATGTACTATGTGAGCAAGCCCCAGAAGGTCCAGTCAGAGATTGGCAAGGCGTTCGGAGCTCCCTTCAAGCCTGAGGATGCCGACCTGGCGAACTACTACAAGATGGGCCTCTTTGGCGATGAGTACATCGCCCTCGATGGCAACCCTGACGAGCTTGCCAAGCTCCTCATAGAGTTCGGTGCCTCTGACAAGAAGACTCTCTCCACTGGCGAGGAGTGGGAGCTCGGTGAGGGCTGGAGCCTCGTGCCACAGCAGATAGACCTCGACGGCAACAAGGTGTGGCTGCAGCTCAAGAAGAATGGCGTTGAGGTGGACTCTGGCATCATAGACACCTCCACGGGAGCGACACCGATGAGCAAGACGTACGTCTATGAGGACAGCGATGACCGCGCAATATTCTACTGCTACGTGGATGCAGTGTTCAGGGGCGTGGAGTCCAACATCGTGCAGCTCAAGTACGTGTTCCTCAGGAGCGACAATGTGCTGAAGATTGAGAGCGAGGACACCTTTGGCAACTTCGACGTGGCTGGCTTTAGCGTTGGAGCCACCGACCCATTCGTGGGCGCAACTCTTGC